>JAZQYJ010000018.1:0-1619 GCA_045633465.1 Alistipes sp. | reverse complement strand
CACTCCACATTTCGCATTGGGTCATAATGGTTTCGAGTGCTGCCTCTTGTCCCTCGGGTGGATACTTATACTTTTTGAGTAGGCGTTTCACGATGCGGCGCATACCGGCACGAGCACTCTCCTTCATCGTCCAGTCGATGGTTTTGTTGGTGCGTAATGCATCGGTCAGTTCGCGAGTAATGGCGATAAGTTGCTCGTTGGTATAGAAATCCTGCACCGCCTCAGGCTTGGTTATAGCATCGTAGAAGGCCAACTCCTCGGTCGAGAGGTTGAGTTTCTTGCTCTCCTCCTCGCCACTGACAATGGCTCTCGCAGTCTTCAACAACTCCTCGATAACCTCCTCGTTGGTGAGCATCCCTTTGAGGTAGTTACTCATCGCATTTGCCAAAATCTCGGAGAACTTCTCAGCACGCACGGTATTGGTGCGCTGATAAACCCTGATCTGCTCGGCTATCAACTTGCGCAATAACTCCACCGCAAAGTTTTTGTGCTTCATCTGCGCTATCTCCTCCAAGAATTTCGGGTCGAAAATTGAAAACTCCTCCTTTATGTCCGAGAAGAGGTTTATCACACCCTCACTCTTGATGCTCTGTTTGAGCAGTTCGTTTATGCGCTCGTTAATCTCGCGGAACGAAATCTTACCCTTGCCCTCAACTCGAGTTAGCAATGTGCGTACCGCCTCGAAGTATGCAGCCTCCAATCGTTCCTCTCGCTGCAAAAGACTCTGACATAGCGACAACGACTGACGAAGCAACAATGCCTCTTTGATATATAATTTCTTTGTTTCCTCACGCTCTGGTGCTTGCAGGAAATCGACACCGCCTGCAATCGCCGCAGCTCGAGCCATATCCGACTCGCCGTAGAATGCCGAATAGTCGAAGCCGTGCAATAGGTCGCGACACACCTCCAATTTCTTCTGAAATTCGGGATATGCGGTCTTCGAAATATCGGTGTCGCCGTAGTTCTTGCGGTCACGAATAGTGTAGTCGTTCATTGCCTGCTCCAAAGCGGATGCAATACCTACATAATCAACCACCAAACCGCCCTGCTTGTCGCCAAACACCCGATTTACACGGGCAATCGCCTGCATCAGGTTGTGTCCCGACATCGGCTTGTAGACATACATCGTCGAGAGCGACGGCACATCAAATCCCGTGAGCCACATATCCACCACAATCACCACTTTTAGCGGGCTGTCGTTATCCTTAAATCGTTTTTCGAGTTCCTTTTTGTGGGCATCGTTGCCGATTATCTCACGCCACTCCTCGGGGTCTTTGTTGCCCGAAGTCATCACCACCGCCAACTTCTCGCTCCACGCAGGGCGCAACTCCAAGATGCGATGGTATATTTTCATCGCTATCGGGCGCGAGTAGGCAACAATCATCGCCTTTCCCGTCTGCTCATATTGGCGGTAGTTCTCGTAGTGGTCGAGAATATCGCCCACGAGCGAATCTATCGTTTCGTCTGCGCCAAGTATCGAATCAAGTCGGCCCAACTCACGCTTGCTCTTCTCGATTGCGTACTCCTCCGCCTCGTCGGCCATCGCCTCATACTCATCGTCTATGCGGCGGAGTGTCGCCTCGTCAAGGTGCAGGTCTATCACTCGGCTCTCGTAGAAC
>JAZQYJ010000017.1:0-26791 GCA_045633465.1 Alistipes sp. | reverse complement strand
GAATATGATAAAGGTCAATAACATACACAAGAACTTTGGCGACTTAGAGGTACTCAAAGGCGTTTCGCTCGAGGTCGGAAAAGGCGAGATTGTTTCGATTGTCGGTGCGAGTGGCGCAGGCAAAACTACGCTCTTGCAGATTATCGGCACGCTCCTGCCGGCTGATGGTGGCGAGGTGGAGATTGCCGGCACAAAACTCTTCGGCTTGAACGAGAAGCGCACTGCCGAATTCCGCAACCGCCATATCGGCTTTGTGTTCCAATTCCACAACCTCCTGCCGGAGTTCTCGGCACTCGAAAATGTGATGATGCCCGCCCTTATCGGTGGCGCAAAGCGCAAAGAGGCGAAGCAACGAGCATTAGAGTTGCTCGAAGCGGTTGGCTTGTCCGAGCGTGCGGAGCATAAACCTGCGCAACTCTCGGGTGGTGAGCAACAGCGAGTGGCGATAGCGAGAGCCTTGATAAATCGCCCTTCGGTGGTGTTGGCAGATGAGCCTACGGGCAACCTCGACACCCACAACCGAGATGAGATTCAGCGACTTCTGTTCGAGGTGCGTGAGAAATTCGGACAGACAATCGTTATGGTTACGCACGATGAGCGCTTGGCGGAAATGGCTGACCGCAAGATAGTTATGAGCGATGGACAAGTACTCTAACCTCTCTTTCGAGGAGCAACACGACCTGCTCGAAACGCTCCACGATAGGTACAATCGTGCCGAATTTATCGAGCCCGACCCTATAAGCATTCCCCACTCGTTCGAGCGCACCGAGGATAAGGAGATTGCCGGCTTCCTCGCAGCGACTATTGCGTGGGGCAACCGCAAGGCGATTGTCAAGAGCGCGCGTCGTATGGTCGAGATGATGGATAATGCACCGTTCGACTTTACGATGAACGCCTCCGAAGGGGATTTGCAACCACTCCTGCGCTATGTTCACCGCACTTTCAATGGTCAAGATTTTACCGATTTCATATTGGGTTTGCGCCATATCTGCCGTAAGTGGGGTAGTGTCGGCGAGGCTGTGCAAGGGTTGTATGAGCGTGAAGGCTCGATAGAGGGCGTTTTGGCGGAGTTGCGCCGAGAGTTTTTCGAGGTGGAACATTCGGCTCATTGCGAGAAACACCTCTCCTCTATTGCGAAGGGGGCTTCGTGTAAGCGACTCAATATGTATTTCCGTTGGTTTGTGCGCCAGGATAACCGAGGTGTCGATTTTGGCTTGTGGCGCAGAATACCGCAGTCGGCTTTGTACTTGCCGTTAGATGTCCATACGGGCAATATGGGGCGTGCATTAGGTCTTTTGATTCGCAACGCCAACGACTGGAAAGCCGTTGCCGAGATAACTTCTTCTCTCCGTCAGCACGATGCGAACGACCCCGTAAAGTATGATTTCGCGTTGTTCGGAGCGGGGATTGAGGGCTTCTTAAAGTAGTACGACATTATGTCTGGTTTCCGTTTCAAGCAGTTTGCCGTGGAGCAGGAGGATGTGGCGATGAAGGTCGGCACGGATGGCGTATTGCTCGGTGCGTGGGCAGATTGTGAAGGTGCAAAAAATATCCTCGACATCGGCACGGGCACAGGCGTTATCGCACTGCAAATGGCGCAACGCAATAACCACGCCCAAATCAGAGCCGTGGAGATTGACGAAATAGCCGCCAAAAGAGCAAGAGCCAATTTCGACCACTCCCCTTGGGCGGAGCGACTGACGGTGGAGCAGAGTGCGGTGCAGGAGTTCGAGCCGAGCGAGAAGTTCGACCTCATAGTGTCAAATCCGCCATACTTTGTCGATTCGTTGCTACCGCCCGATGCAAAGCGCTCGACTGCTCGCCATACCCACGACTTGACATTCGAGGAGTTGGACAATGCGGTGGCTCGACTGCTCTCGGAAAGCGGAAAATTTGCCCTTATTCTGCCCGTAACCGAATTTGAGAAATACCTGACTCTCACGCAGTTGCATCTTGTGCGCCGTTGCGATGTCTGCCCGATAGAGGGTGGTGCGGTAAAGCGCATTATGGGCGAGTTTGCAAAGCAGCCAACCACCGAAACGAAACTTGAAAATATTGCCATAGAGCGAGGACGGCGTGGCGACTACACCGACGACTACCGAGCCTTAACCAAAGATTTTTACCTTAAATTTTGATAATCAGGCGGAAAAAGCGTACCTTCGTAGCACAAAAACAAAAGATATGAAGAAGATTTTTGCAATTTTGGCACTTGTAGGCATCGCCACAGTGGGCGTTGCACAGAATATAAAGGCTGGTTTGTACGACAAGCAAGGTAATGCAGTTGTCGTAGAGGCGGAGCCTATCGTGGTGAATGTAACCCTCCGTGTTGCAACCGAGCACTTTACGCCTGGTGTTTATGCTCGTTATGCGCATAAGTACCTCGGTAAGCGAGCAACCCTCTCGGAGTACTCATCTATCGAGTTGCTCGATGGTTGCTTGGCACTCGGCTCGGCAGAGAAAGTCGCTCCAAAGGCGGAGCAAGAGACTTACTCGTTGCCATTGCCTTTGAATAAGGTGGCGGCTACGGTTCAGACCACCGAGGAGCAGGCAGCAGCAACAGCCGAGATGATATTCTCGTTGCGCAAGCATCGCCTTGACCTCATCACGGGCGAGGCTGGCGAGAATGTCTTTGGCGCAGGCTTGAAGGTGGCTCTCGACGAGATTGCACGAATGGAGAAGGAGTGCCTTGATATGTTCTACGGCTCGAAAACTGCCACCGAGCAGACTCATACTTTCAATATTACACTCTCGCCCGATAAAACGGAGTACCTCGTTTGTCGTTTCAGTGATGATGCGGGTGTAGTGCCGGCTGATGATTTGTCGGGCAAGCCGATTGTTTTGAAGGTTGAAACCGCTCCGCACAAGGAGTACTCGCAGTTGCAACCACTCGGACCAAAGGATAAGGTGTCGGCAGAGTATATTATCGTTCCGCAGTCGAAGTGTTCGCTTATTATTGGCGCAGAGTTGAAGGGTGTAGTGGAGTTTGCTTCACCTCTCTATGGTGCTAAGAGCGTAACAGCCCTCCCAATCAAATAAGGCCGATAAAAAAGGGCGATTTCTGCGTTACGCTCGTTCTCAAAATCCTCACATACGCCCAAGTATGCTCCGGTTTTTCGAACTTCGCAAGCCTTGAAATCTCTCCTTTTTAATCAACCTTTGGTCATCCTTCGATGTTAATCTAATTAATAGTTGGAAATTTTGATGGAAAATTCGGTGTTGGAGCAGAAAAAACGCCTCCTCTTGTATCGTCTTCGCAAGGAGATGAATGGTGCTGCGCTCGATACGATGTGCTACTTTGGTGCGGACTACGGGCGTAACTATGGTGTGCAGATTTATGCTATTCGCAACCTCGCTCGTGAGATTGGTACCGACCACGACCTTGCCGTGTCATTCTACACCGAAAATATCCGTGAGGTGCGCCTTGTGGCGTTGTGGATAGCCGATGCCGAGAGGGTAGAGGTTGCCGACTTTCCGTTTTGGGCGGATGGCGTCATCAACTCCGAGGTGGCGGAGCAGGCCTCACACGCACTTTTGAGCCGAATAGAGCCTATTACCAAGTTACTTACTGCGTGGTGCTCGTCAGATAACGCTCTGCTTGCCTATTGCGCCCTGCTATCGGCGGCTCGCAATGGTGGGGTAGCGCACGAAACGGCAGTCGAAGCAATATTGCAAGCCGTCACAACATTCTCGGACAATCGCCTTGTGGCGCAGGGTGCAACGGCTCTCGCCACACATCTTGCTGATAAAGCGATAAAAGAACTACTCGAAAAACTCCCCGACAACCCAACCGCCCGACTCCTTCGCGAGGAGATATCGTGGCGAATAGATTAAACTATTTCAAAATAAAAGATGCCAAAAGTATTCAACTTTTGGCATCTTCCTTATTTGTTACGCTGCGCTATTTAGGATTGTTGGCAGCATTGTAGATGGCGTAGGTCATATCCGTGCCGACTTGGAACTCGTCGCAAGTGTAAACATTGCCGAATTTGTCATTTGCGCGTACTTCGATATGCTTGGCATTAGGGTTTGTCAACTCGTATTTCCACATAGTCCAACAAACGCCATAGCCCTTTGTTACAGCGGCTCCCAGATATCCCAACATAACACCTGCTGTATAGAAGTCGCGAGCAGATGCCACAGCTGGTCGTTTAGGGTCGTTAAGAACATACGAACCAACCAAATCTGTATAAGCAGGGGCGGAGTTGTGCTGGTATATGGAGGTCATATTTCCCGTTTTTGAACCGTCTTCCCAAACCTCGACACTCCAATTAGGGTCAGAGCTAAATATATTTGCCAAAATGGTATTCTCGCTGTAACCAAATTGGTAGTATCCCTTTGTGCCATTCTTGTTGGCATCTCCATTAGGAATGGCTGCGCCGGTAATCTCGTTGCCACGATACATACGAATCTGATAATTCTTATCATTCATACCAAATGGGTAGCCCTTATAGTACCAACCATTAAATGTGTTGCCATTTGCAGAGAGTACCATATATCCGTTAGGAGAGCCATCGATAGAGAGGTTACAAGTCCAACCTGCACCAAAAATTGCCGCCATACAGTGCTCGTATATGTGTCGTCTTCTGTTGAGCTTAACGTGGTCGTAAGGACGCTGGTAGTGAGTATGGCCTGATAAGATGTGAGCATCAGCAAATACATCTATCAAGTCGAGCACCTCTTGGAAGTTTTGGCTTGTTCTATTGAAAATAGGGATATGCACGCAGAGAACAACCATTTTATCCTTCGGTACAACGGCCAAATCCTGCTTTACCCACTCGTACTGCTTGTCGGTGATGGCGTAATCGTACTCGTATGGGTCCCACGGAGAAATGTTGCTCCTATACTGCATATTGCGCATACATACAAAGTGCGCATCGCCACGATTGAACGAGTAGTTTACTGGTCCGAATGTATCCTCGAACGGACGCTGAATCTTTATGTTGAAGTCGCTGTTTCTATCGTCAGGGAAAATTGGCTTCGTCTCGCAGTAGTAGGCGTTATCGTGGTTGCCATATACTGCAAATACCGGCATACCTACATTCTGAGGCTTCAAAGCATCACGCATTTCGCCTAACAGATATTCGTCATTGTGGTTTGGTGTGCTATAAATAATGTCGCCCAAAGCCACACCGTAGCAAGGTATGCCAAGAGTTGCTGAGTAGGATTTAATTTCGGGAGCTGCCTGAGCATTAAAGCGAGCAACTTGATCCGAATTGCTTACCTGTATATCTGCCAAACCGAAAATTGCAAACTCCTCCTCTGGTCCGTTAGGCAACTTCTCGAACTCAAAGTCGTAGTTCTTGACATTTGCCTCATACTTCTTGAAGAAACAAGGTCTGCCCAAATCGTCAATCGGCACCTTGACATCTGCCGGCAACGAGCAGTAGATATACCAAGTGTCGCGAGTTACTCCATTCAACTCGTAGTAACCGTTTGCATCGGTTTTAACTACCTGGAAACCATCGCTTACTGCTACATTTGCGATTGGCGAGTCGTCGTCGGAGTAGCGAACATGACCGCGGATGTTCTTGTAGAAGATTGTGAATTCATCATCCTCGCTTGTCAGTGGTTGCAACGAGATTGTCGCCTTTGGCTGATAGGTTATGGTCTTAAACTCACGCACCACACCCTTCGACAAAGGCTTGCTCATCGACCAATTTGCCACCATCTTCTCGCCCGAAGTCTCAACGAACTCAATCGTACAAGCTCCAACCTCTACTGCCGGCAACGAGATGAAGAGGTCGCTCGGAGTAGTTGTCGAGAGAATAAAATTGTCAGGAAGCGAGTATGTGATGACATTGCCACAACTCTCGGTAGCCGAAATTGCGGTAGTCTGACAATTAACCGCAAACTCACCCGCGATGCTGTTTGTCGAAGTGATAACCACCTTCTCCAATACCACACCGTCGTATGACGCCTTCAATGGGAAGCGCAAAATACCTGCAAGGTGATTCAACTTAATCTTATCGCCCTTTTTGTCGACATAGCCACACATTGGCGCACTGTTGGTCGAGAATGTACCCTCGGCATAACTCTGCTCGGCAGGGAACTCGACGATAGGATTCTCGGCAGTTGTCGAGGTGCAGTAAGGATATGTGATGTAGTATGGGTATGACAGCGTAGCCTTCGAGAACTTGAAAGTGGCCGAAGCCTTGTTATCGGCGTTAATCGCCACCTCGTCGGACAATTTGCCATTCACAACGATCTTATCGCCCTCGCTCCAATAGTAAGGGTAGGTGTCGCCCACCTTGTCGCCCAACGAAGTACGGGTCGGCTCGATAGATACGGTCAAGACTGTGCCCTCCTCGCCAATGCCCACCTCATTGTCCGAGGTGCCATCGGTCTGGCAAGCTGTTGCAATCACGCCAATCGTAGCCAACAAAAGTAGAAATCTCTTCATGGTTTTATGTGTTTTTAGTTATATATATTTATAGGTATTTGGATACCTTTATAAAGCAAAACTGCCGATTGTGAAAAACAACTTATCTGCATTTTACTTTGCCGAAGGCTTGAAAGTAATCCTTGGGTTCTTGTAGCCAACCTCCCACATATTTGCTACATAGAAGGCAATATCCAGATCCTTACCATCTTTGTCTATACCTCCCGGAATAGTGATAGTTTCGAATGGAGGCAATTCGAGAACACGCTTGCCAATGCGAATCTTGTAACCGATAGAGGTGTTGTTAGTCAAGGCGTAGGTAGCACTCTTCTTGCCACGAGTGAGGAACTTGCAACTTACCGAAGCCTTGAAGAAATCCTGCAACAGCTTTGCATCGCCTGCAATATTGCCTGCACTATATGCCAATGTCTGACGCTTCTCCAATGCCTTACGAACCGCTTTCAATGTATTCTCCTTTGCAAAAACGAGAGTCATCGAGCGGAAGTGTCCATTGCTCTTATATACCGCACTTCGATTGTGAATGTCGGTACATCCAACCATGTAGAGATTCCAATCGACACAACGCTGCATAGCCTTTGGATAGAACCAATAGCCGTTCATAATCTCCACGCCGTCAATCAACTTTTCGTCGAATGCCTTTTGCTCGAATTCGGTTATGTTACAAGTCTTACGGCTCCAACCCGGGTGATTTTGGGTGATGAGCGCACCCTGCATCTTTGCATTGCGCAACGACTGCATAGCATCTACATCGTAGATTGTGTTGTTGTCGGTGGTGAAGAGTGCGTTGTAGTGACCTATTGTCTTAGGCTCACGCGAGATTTCGCAACCGGGAATAATCAACAACGATTCACCGAAAGCCTTTGCTGCCTTCTGTGCAAGCTCTACGGAGAGGTTAAGGTCAGCCAAGATTCCCTCCTCGGTAGGTACTCTACGGCTCAAACTGTAATTTACAGCCTTCTTCGGAGTTCCACCATTATATCCCTTCAAGAATTTGAGCATATATGGCTCGTTGTAACGATACTCGATATGGTCGGTAATAGCAAGAATATCCAAACCGTCAAACCACGCCTCCTTTACTCGCTCACGAGGTGAGAGGTCTGCATCCGAGTAGATGGTGTGGGCGTGAAGGTCGGCCTTATATATATTCAAACCATTAACCTTCTCCGGAAGAATAATCTCGGTGCGACGCGATGCATTCTGTACGAAAGTTACCGTCTCGGGAATCTTCTTCTGTGCTGTGGCATCAGTCAGGCATAAACCAACCAATGCCAAAATTAAAAATAATTTCTTCATAGTATTACTTGCTAAGTTTAAGTTCTATGGTAGGGTGTTGATAATCGATATGAATCATATTCTCCACCGTGAATACCGCCTTCTCATCTTTGATGGTTGCTATGACGGTCTGGAACGCAGGCAAACTAATCTCTAAGCCATCATATTTTAGCGTATAGTCGAATGAAGTTTGATTTGTGAGGGATATCCTTATTCCCTTCTTTGCAGTACCTATGTACTGAGCTTTTACCGACGCCTGGAAGAACTTTGCCAAAAGCGACTCCTCGCCAATGATGTTACCACCGCAGTAGCCGAGTGTCTTTTGCGAAAGGAGAGCCTTGCGCAACGACTTTTCGCTCTTATCCTTTGCGAAGATGAGAGTCATGTCGCGGTAGAAGTTGTGCTTGCCATAAACATTAGAAGTTGCAGCGTGAATATCGGTTGCCGAAACCATATATAACTTGCGCTCAACGCAACGACGAACAATGTCAGGGTAGAACGACGAGCCATTTGTAATCTCTACGCCATCGACCAAACCTGCATCATAAATCTTCTTCTGGAACTCGCTCATCTCGCAAGTTGTGCGCTCCCAGCCTGGATGGTTGTGAGTGATGAGAGCCCCTTGTGCACGAGCATTACGGATAGCCTGCTCGTCATCTCGCGAGTAGATTGTGTTGTTGTCTTGGGTGAAGAGTGCGCAGAAGTGTCCCTTGTGAACAGGCTCACGCGAAATCTCTACGCCTTTAATGATTGTAAGCTCGGGGTAGTTCTTCACTGTTTCACGAGCCAACTCGGTCGAGAAGTTCAAGTCCGAAACAATACCTCGCTCATCGGCATGCTTTCCACGCGATACACGAACATTTATAGGCTCAAAACCCTTCTTGTCGGGCGAGTAACCCTTCAAGAATTTCAGAAGGTTGCGCTCCTGACGACGGCTTTCGATATGGTCGGTAATAGCCAAAATATCCAAACCATCGCACCAAGCCTCCTTTACACGCTCCTCGGGCGTGAGTTCGCCGTCGGAGTAGATTGTATGGGCGTGAAGGTCGGCTGTGTAGCAATTCAAGCCATCCACTTGCGGAAGAACTATTGCTACTCGCGAAGGGGTGTTTAGATATAGTTTCTCTGTGAATTTATAACTCTTGGTTTGGGCACCAGCGATACCCAAACCAAGCAATAAACATATTGTAAGAATAGACTTTCTCATACTTCTATTTTATTTGTCGAGTTTCATCTCAATAACAGGGTGCTTGTAGTCGGCAACCCACATATTGTCGACGGTAAATTTAGGCGCAACAAACTTCTTTTTCTCCTTGTCCTTGCCAAAATTTACCAGGATGCTCTTAAATGGCTCCAATACATAAATTGTCTTGCCACGACGCAAACGATATGTAATCGACGACATATTTGTAAGTTGGAAGGTGCGCTTTCCGTCCTTCTCGTTTACATTTACAACTCGGCAATCAACCGCAGCGTTGAGAAATTCATTAAGCCACTCCTCCTCGCCAATAAGGGTGCCTGCCGAATAGGCGATTGTGCGACGCTTCAAAATAGCATCCTTAATAGCCTTCTCGGTAAGGTCCTTTGCCAATATGAGAGTCATTGTACGATGCAAGCCCAATGCGCCATATCTATTTGCGATAATTGGGTGAATATCTGTGTTGGCAAACATTGCGAGCTTCTCGTCGATACAACGGCGTACAATCGGAGGATAGAAGGTGTTTCCATTTACAACCTCTACGCCATCAATCAAACCCTCGCCATAGACCTGCTGGTGGAACTCGGTCTTATCGGTGGTCTTGCGACGCCATCCCGGGTGGTTGTGAATGATAATACCGCCCTGCTCCTTAACCTTGCGGAAAGCCTTTGCCATATCGGGGTCATAGACGGTGTTGATGTCTTGAAGGAATAGGCAGTTGAAGTGTCCGTGGGTTTCGTTCTTACGAGCCATTTCGCAACCCTTAATGAGCAACATTGGATATGCCGATTTCTCTAATTGAACCTCTGCCTCGCGGTGAATGGCATTGAAGTCTGCCTTTATGCCGTTCTTGGCATTTGCTGAGAGATACTTAGTTGGCTTGCCATCCTCATTGTATGGAGCAATTACCTTCAAGAAGTTCTTTTCGCCCTTACGACCTTCGTAGTGGTCGGTAATAGCAATAACATCCAAACCATCATACCACGCCTCCACTACACGACCAGCAGGAGTTACTACTCCGTCCGAATAGCTTGTGTGAATATGGAAGTCGCCCTTGTAGCAGTTGAAGCCTTTTACTTGTGGTAAGATGATTTCAGTGCGGACAGCCTTCGACTCGGTTACCAATCGATGTGAATGAGGCATCTTCTTCTGTGCCTCAGCAGTTGAAATGCAAAGTCCGGCAAATGCCAGAATTAAAAATAACTTTTTCATAATAAAAAATGTGAATTAAAAATGTTTAGGTTTATATCTATTTTTGGTCAATTTTAATCTCGATAGTAGGGTGTAAGTGATTTGCAACCCACATATTATCTACACGGAATGACGGGTTTAGTAGTTTTCCTGTCTTCTTGTCCTCGCCAAACGATAAAGTGAGTGTGCGGAATGGCTCCAAAACATGAACAGTACGACCAATGCGCAAACTATAAGGATATGAAGAGTAGTTTGTGAAGGCAAACATGCGGCTGTTTCCCTTCGGATTTACTCTGATGAGTCGGCAGTCGATAGCGGCATTTAAGAACTCTGTCAACCACTCCTCCTCGCCAATCAAATCACCTCCTGAATAGACGATAGAGCGTCGCTTCAATAGAGCCTCTTTGATTTTATCCTCGCTACATTTCTTTGCGAAAATGATGGTGTGAGTGCGGAAGCAGTTGGTTGTAGCGTAACGATGCGCAGTTACACCATGAGTATCGGTGCAGCCCACCATAAAGTACTCTCTCTCGACGCAGCGATTAACCATTTGCGGATAGTAGCGGAATCCGTTTGCTACCTCAATGCCGTCAATCAACCCCTCCTTGTGTACATCGGCGTGCCAATCGGTCTCATATTTTGACACATCTCCCGGATGGTTGTGGATGATGACTCCGCCTTGCTTCTTGACATTCTTGAACGCCTCCTTTAACTCGAAGTTGTAGATACTGTTGAGGTCCTCTACGAAGAGGGCGTTGTAGTGCCCTAACTTCTCGTTGTTACGCGCCATTTCGCAACCCTTCACCAAGAGAAGACCATAATTGCTGCGCTTATTTGAAGCCTCTGCCTCTTTGTGAATAGCGTTAAAATCTATTTTAAGTCCGGGGTCGATACCGTTTTTCGGCATCTTCGTTGAGCCAGGGACAACATAGCGAGTCGGTTTCTTGTTCTTGTTGTAAGGGGCAGTTACCTTGAAGAATTTTCTTACGCCACTGTGGCTTTCGAGGTGGTCAGTAATAGCGAGAATATCTAAACCATCGTACCACGCCTCGGCCACACGCCCTGCCGGATTTACACTACCATCAGAATAGGAGGTGTGAATATGGAGGTCTGCTTTGTAGCAGTTGTATCCCTTAACTTGCGGTGTGATAATCTCTGTGCGACGAGCAGGATGCTCATTGCAGGTGGTAAAGGTTGCAGGAATATTCCTCTGTGCATAGACATTAAGAGTGTATACGCATACAACAATCAAAAGGGAGAGGATTCGTTTCATGACCCAGGTTAATTAGTTTTGTTTGGCTAAAATATCTTTGATATTTCAGGTTGTCACTACAAAGATATAAAAAAAGCCCGAAAGTAAAGCACTTTCGAGCATTTTTTTGATGTTTTATCCTTTGGATAAATATTACCAGTTCAGAATCTTGTGGAAATCGAACGCCTCAGGGTTAGCTACATACTGCTTTGCAGCCTCGTAGTCGGCCTCTGTGATGTAGTGCATCACATTGTTGATAACCTGCATAATCTTGTCCGACTCGATATTTACGAGGCGTGGCGGAATCTTGCCTGTTGTAGGGTCCTGCAAATCCTTCAAGTAGAGTGGTGATACGAAACCATCCTGCGAGATGTAAACCATGCAGCCGGTCTTGCCCTCCGAGAAGAGCTTGTAAACACCCATACCCAACTCCGAGCAGTAAACCAAGTCGTATGCGATAGGGGTCTGGCAACGAACCTCGTAACCAATCTCCACAGGGCGCGACTTAACCTTCAAGCCCAACTCCTTAACCTTCTTCTCCAACATCTCGTTGAAGATGTGAGCCTTCGACACCTTACCCAACTCTGGGTGACCGTGGTCGTCGTATGTGAAGTGAACGCCACTCTTTGCAATCTCCTCGTCAGAAAGAGCGTGGAATACACCCTCCGAAATCATTGCAACACCATACTCAACACCCATCAACTTGCGCTTGATGATTGATGATACAACCAAGTTTACAATCTTCTCAACGGTAATCTCAGTCTTGTTGAACATCTCAGGGATTACAATCATAGGGTAGTGACAAGCCGAGCCAATACCGAATGCGAGGTGACCTGCCGAACGGCCCATAGCAGCAACTACAAACCAGTTAGCCGAGGTGCGAGCGTCGTTGTAAACTGCGCGACCGATAACGGTACCACCCTCCTTTGCCGACTGATAGCCGAAAGTTGGCGAACCAGCAGGAAGTGGAAGGTCGTTGTCGATAGTCTTTGGAACATGAATGTTCGCGATAGGGTACTGCTTAGCCTCCAAGAACTTAGCGATGCGGTTAGCAGTTGAAGCGGTGTCATCACCACCAACGGTTACGAGCAACTTGATGTTGTTCTCGGTGAAGAACGAGAGGTTAAAGTTGTTCTCGAAATCTGCATCGGTTGGCTTGAAACGGCTCATTGTGAGGTACGAACCACCCTGGTTGAAGATGAAGTCAGCCTTGAAGAAATCGAGGTCCTCGTGGCGTGGATTTGGGTTGAACAAACCCGAATAACCGTGGTGCAAACCGATAACGCGGTAACCCTTTGCAAGGAAAGTCTTGGCAACGCTACCTACAACGGTATTCATACCTGGTGCAGGACCGCCACCTGTAAGAATTGCAATAGCTTCTTTCATAGTGTTTATTGTTTGTTTGAATTAAAAGTGCTTAAATTTCGCCCAAATATACAACAAATAAACGGAAAATGGAAAACGGAGAGCGGAAAACTTTGATTTTTTGCTTAACACCTTAAAACAACTCCCTTTGCGGATTGTTGTAGATATTTACGATGTAAGAGAGATTTTTGACTGCTCGATGAACCGTGTAGGCAGTTCCGCCCTTTTCGCCCGTGAAGTAGGCGATAACCGCCGATGAGTTATCCACGAGGTAGTTGTTTCGCAACGCATAAACATTCGGAGCGTAATGTGTGGTAAGGATGATGACCTCGTCGGCTTCTGTCGTAACTCGCTCGAATAGTATGCGTTGCGACGATGGAAAACGCCGCTGCATACCCTCGAATGGTACGACTGCCACGACTTTCAATTCGGTTAATTCGTTGCGAAGCGCGAGTGCTGCCTCTGCGGCTGCAAGGTCGAAGCCAATCGCCATACCGCACAAAAAAATGCGATAGCCACGAGCATATAACTCCCTAATCGCAACTTCCAATTCGGTGTTGCGACTGCCATCGTATGTGCGATGTCCTGTAAAACAGACTGTTATTTCCCTGTCGTAGGCGATAGTTGCTCGATTTTGTGATACAAATATAGATAAAAGGTGGCAATTTTTCCAAAGTTTTACTATATTTGTAGTCAAATTGATACCTAAAATTATTAAAATATTATGAAAAAGTTATTTTTAATTCTGGCATTTGCCGTATTTGCCGTTTCGTCGGCTATGGCTCAGGCTGTTCATCATCCAACAATTGGCAAAACCGGTATTCGCCTCTACAATCAACCTCCGCATCGTACCGAGATTATCTTACCTCAGGTAAAGGGTTTTAATATCTACAAGGGCGACTTTCATGTGCATACCATCTATTCTGATGGCGAGGTTACTCCTCGCGAGCGTGTTCGTGAGGCTTGGTATGACGGTTTGGATATCATCGCCATTACCGACCACCTCGAACTCCGTTCATACGAGAAGTTTATGTTGAAGGCTCATGCTCCGTACAATCCGGACGGCAAACCATACGAGTATATTCGTGGCGGTGCAGGTCATAAGACCGACCACACTACGCCAATCTATTGCGACCTCGACGCAACATACGACGAGGCTCGTTCTTATGTTGAGAAGGAGGAGATTCCTATTATGGTTGTCCGTGGTACCGAGATATGGCGTAATGCTCGCACCATTGGTGAGTATAACGCATTCTTCTTGCAGGATATTACCAATGTTGCTAAGCCCGATATCATCGAGAGCCTTAAAGAGGCTAAAAAGCAGGGTGCAATTATTATTCACAACCATCCGGGCTGGCGTCGCAATACTATGGATAAGAGTCCGGAGCAGGAGCAGATCTATGCCGAGAAGTTGGTAGATGGTATCGAGGTTGTCAATGGCTCGACACTCTATCCGAAGATGGTTGATCGTTGCGTAAACGAGAATCTTACAATCTTCGCTAATACCGACTGTCACCGCACCTCGGCACAGTACTTCCCTCGTGGCGGCGAGATTTTCCGTACTATGACCTTCATCCTTGCAAAGGAGTGCACCGAGAAGGCTATCAAGGATGCGCTTTTGAAGCGTCGCACTATCGGTTATTCGCACAACAACCTCGTTGGCGAGGAGATGTGGCTTGCAGAGTTCCTCAATGCTGCGGTTGATTGTAAGGTTGTAGCAGTGAATGAGAAGAAGGAGCATCGTGCCTTCCAACTCACAAACCACTGCTCGGTGCCATTTATCCTTCGTCGAGGCAAGACTATCTACACGCTCAACCCATTCCAGTCGTTGCGTGTAAACTTTGGCAAGAACAAGGAGAATGGCAAGTATAACGAGCCTACATTTACAGTCGATAATATGTGGACTGTGGGCGACAAGCACCCTGTGCTTACAATCGAGATTGATAAATAGAACTTAAACTATAAATGTTATTATGAAACGAGTAATCTTAATTTTAGCATCAATTGCGCTATGCGTATCAGCTGCAAGCGCACAGACTAAGTGGGTGCAGACGCCCGTAAAGACCGGTCCTACTGGATATAGGCTCTACAATAATCAGGTGCCTCGCACCGAGATTATCCTGCCGAGCATCAACGGTCTTAACGCCTACAAGGGCGACTTCCACGTTCATACAATCTACTCGGACGGTGATGTTACTCCTCGTCAGCGTATGCGTGAGGCGTGGTTCGATGGCTTGGATATTATCGCCATTACCGACCACCTCGAAGCTCGCCCTTACGAGCGTCATATGTTGAAGGCGTTGGCTCCATACAACGAGAATGGAGAGCCTCACAAGTATCTCCCTGCAGGAGCATTCAACAAGTACGACAAGGATGCACCGTTGAAGGCTAATATGAATGCAGGCTTCGAGGAGGCTTTGGATATTATTGAGAAGGAGAATATCCCTATCCTCGCCATTCGTGGTACCGAGATTTGGCGTAACCCTGCAACTACGGGCGAGTACAACGCTATCTTCTTGGAGGACATCAATGCAATCTTCCATAAGGACCTCTTCGAGTGCTTCCGTCGTGTGAAGGAGCAGGGTGGATTTATTATCCACAACCATCCGGGATGGCGTCGTACAACTATGGATAAGAGCGAGGACCAGATTCGTGCCTATGGCGAAGGCTGGGTTGATGGCGTTGAGGTGTGCAATGCAGTAGGTTTCTTCCCGCAGATGATTGACCGTTGCGTGGATGAGAAACTCACAATCTTTGCCAATACCGATGTTCATCGTCCATCTTCGCATGTGTGGTATCGTGGTTGCGGTATCTTCCGTACGATGACAATCATCTATGCAAAGGAGTGCACCGAGAAGGCTATCAAGGATGCGCTTTTGAAGCGTCGCACCATCGGTTACTGTGCAAATAACCTTATGGGCGACGAGAAGATGTTGAAGGACTTTATGGACGCAGCACTCGAATGCAAACTCGTAGATGTAAATGAGAAGGCAGGCTATCGCGTGTTCCAGATTACAAACCACTGCTCGATTCCGTTCCTCCTTCGTCGAATGAAGACCGTCTATGAAGTTCCGCCATTCCAGTCGGTACGTGTAAAGATGGGCAAGTGGCCAAAGACAGGCGAGTATTGCGATCCTCAGTTTGTTGTGGATAATATGTGGACTGTGGGCGACAAGCACCCTAACTTTATGCTCGAAATCGACAAATAAAACTCATATAATACAATTATGAAAAGATTATTTTTGAGTGTAGTGGCTGTATGCTTTGTTGCGTCGGCAACTGTTGCGCAGGTAATTCAAACGCCTGTGAAGGGAAACCTGGGTATTCGCCTCTATGATAGAACGGTGCCTCGTACCGAGATTATTCTCCCACAAGTGAAGGGTTACAACATTTATAAGGGCGACTTCCATGTGCATACAATATACTCGGACGGCGATGTAACTCCTCGTGAGCGTATGCGCGAGGCTTGGTTCGATGGTTTGGATATTATCGCTATTACCGACCACCTCGAAAAGCGCTCATACGAGAGATATATGTTGAAGGCTCTTGCCCCGTACAGTCAGGATGGCTCACCATTCGTCTATGCTCACGCAGGTGCTGGAAATAAGGAGAATAAAGAGGCTCCAATGCTCTCTAATCTCAATGCATGCTACGATGAGGCTAAACACTTTATCGCAAGAGAGGATATTCCGATTATGGTTGTTCGTGGTACCGAGATTTGGCGCGACCCACGCACCACAGGCGAGTACAATGCAATATTCTTGGAAGATATCAACGCAATTTGCCACAAGGACCTCTTCGAGTGCTTCCGTCGTGTGAAGGAGCAGGGTGGTATCATCATTCACAACCATCCGGGTTGGAGCCGTAAGACAATGGATAAGAGTGAGGACCAGGTTCGTGCATATGGCGAAGGTTGGGTTGATGGTGTTGAGGTTGTAAATGGCTCAACACTCTATCCTAAGATGGTGGATCGCTGTATTGACGAGAAACTCACAATCTTTGCTAATACCGATGTTCATCGTCCATCTTCGCAGGTATGGGCTCGCGATTGCGGTATCTTCCGCACCATGACCTTTATCCTTGCAAAGGAGTGCACCGAGAAGGCTATCAAAGATGCACTCTTGAAGCGTCGCACAATCGGTTATTCCGCAAATAACCTCGTTGGCGAGAAGATGTGGTTGAAGGAGTTTATGGATGCCTCGATTGAGTGTAAAATCGTCTCAATAAATGAGCAGAAGGGCTATCGTGTATTCCAACTTACCAATACCTGCTCTGTTCCGTTCCGCCTCCGTCGCCTTAAAGCTGTTTATACGCTCAAACCATTCGAGTCGTTGCGCATAAAGATTGGTCGTAATAGCAAAACAGGTATATACTATGACCCACAATTTATCGTGGAGAATATGTGGACAGAGGGTGACCAGAACCCTAACTTTATGCTCGAAATCGATAAATAAGATAACGGCAGACCAACAAAAAGGCGACCAATCAAAGGTCGCCTTTATTGTTGAGCTTATCGCTTTATTTCTGCCACTTCATTGTGAAGTTGCGTAGCCAATTGAGTGCGAAGCGCGGTAGAGCAGTACAGATTGGAATAAACGCCTTGCACCACCAATCAGGTACGATGCACTTCTTCTTGCGCCACAACGAGTTCAAACCGCGGCGTGCGCAGAATGCTGGGGTAGAGAGTGCGTGCAACTTCAAACCAATGCCTTGCCACTTCTTAGTCAAGCCGTAGAGGTCGGTTGCGATACCCGCAGGGCAAACCGCTGTAACCCATACATTCTTCTCGCGCATCTCCTTTGCAAATGCCACCGAGAACGATTTTGTGTAGGCCTTCGATGCGCTATACAACGCCAAGCCTGGGAATGGCATCCACACCGAGAACGATGACATATTGAGGATGTAGCCTCCACCTCGCTCTGCCATATCGTTGCCGAACAATTGACACAGCACGGTGTATGTGATGTCGTGCAGTGTAATAGTTCGTTTAACTCGCTCGATAGGAGTATTTACCATATCGCAGAACGAGAACATTCCTGCGTTATTTATCAGTACATCAACGATATAGCCCTCTGCCTTGCACCACTCGAAGAGTGCCTCTGCGCCACCCTCGACAGCCAAGTCCATCGGCTTGATTACAACCTTGATGCCGTGTTTTTCCTCTATCTCGGTAGCCGCAGTCTGCAATGCCGACTCTGTGCGACTTACGATGATGAGGTTGTAGCCAAGTTCTGCCAACTGCTCGGCATACTGACGACCAATACCTGTCGAAGCACCCGTAACAAGTGCCCACTTCGAGCCTTTAACTATCTCTCCCTTGCGCATTGTTAGTCGATTTTAGCAAGTTCCTTCCACACCTTCTCCGGGATAGGCTCCTTGCAGTTGTGGCAGCACTGCATATCCTTCGAGTACATACGGGCGATGCAGTAGTCACGGTGGTCGCAACCCGAACGAGTCGAGAGGTCGCCCTCCTTCATCTTATTTACGAATGCAGGGTCGTTAATCAAGCAACGAGCCATCTGCACCATCTCAAAGCCTGCATCGAGTACCTTCTCGATACCCTCACGCGAAACGATACCGCCAACATATACGAGTGGGCCCTTCAACGCCTCACGGAACTTCTTTGCATTCTCCAAGAAGAAGCACTCCTCGAACTTGTAGTCCTTAATCATCCACTTGCCGAACAAATCGACCACAATCTTCTGCAACCACTCGTTCCAGGTCATATAGTAACTCATAGTCTTTGTTGGGATGCGACCACGCATAACCGCCATTGGCGCACGCGAAACGAAGCCCGAGGTCAAAACAATACCGTTCACATTGAACTTCTCAATCTCCTTGGCAATCTCGATGCTCTCAGGAATCTGAATACCACTCTTGAAGCCGTCTTCCATATTGTGCTTAACCAGAACTGCGGTGTTGGTCTTGTAGGCAGCCTCCATAACCTCCTCCAAGCACATCTTCATAAAGCGCATACGGTTTTCGAGTGAGCCTCCGAACTCATCACGACGACGGTTGGTCCAAGGTGAGAGGAACTGCGAGATAAGGTAGCCGTGTCCTGCGTGTACCTCCACGCTGTCAAAACCCGATTCGTGTGCAAGATGCACCGCCTTACCGAAGTCCTTTGCGGTCTGTCGTATCTCCTCGTGAGTCATACGGCGGTGCAGGGTAGGCGAGTAGAGGTTAAATCCATTCGATGCCGATACCGGGAAACTTCCTGCTGTTGACCAGTGTGTCATATTTCCGCAGTGTCCAATCTGAATACCTGCGGCGGCACCCTCGGCGTGAATAGCATCGGTAATATCTTTGAGAGGCTCTATAACCTCATCACGCAACCACAACTGCGAGTTGAACGAAACGCCACTGCGGTTGATTGAAGCGTAGGCGAGGGTGGTCATTCCGACACCGCCCTTTGCTACGCTCACATGGTAGTCCTTCAACTTCTGCGTTGGATTAAAATCCTTACCCATCGACTCGAACGCTGCCGAACGAATGGTGCGGTTGCGAAGAGTAACGGGGCCCATTTGGTATGGGGTAAAGAGTTTAGACTCTTTGAGGTCCTTCTTTTCTGACATATTTTTTTGCTTTTAGCCATTAGCCATTAGCCATTGGCTTTTTATTAAAAATTCTCAATTCTCAATTCTCAATCCTCAATTTAATACAAGAATGGGATGATGCGCTTGCGGTTGAGTTTTTTGAACTCATCGCCAAACTCCTCCTCGTAGCGTTTGCGCAAGTCGCCTGCACGAGGTGCGAGGTTTGCGAATGTCCACCACGCAAATACTACGCCTGCCACCGACCACGATGCAATGGCGTAGCCTACCCACTCCATAAACTCGCCAAAGTAGTTCGCTGACGATACATAGCGGAACATACCTCCGTAAGGAATGTAGTGCTTCTTGTCGCCAGGCTTGCGCAAGTGGCGGATGATGTAGTCCGAATGGAGGTTGGTGATGAAACCGAACAACCAAACGGCAACACCGATGTAGATGTATGGCTTGCAGAACCAATCTGCGTAGTAGTCAGGGAAATATGTTGGAACGATGTAGAACAACCAACCGCCCTGCATACAAGCGTTCAGGGTGTTGAATGTTGCACCCATAAGCATAATCGAAACGGGCATCTTCGAGTTACCGCGCAACAACAACGGGAAGATGAACGAGCGCTGGAAGTAGTGAATCTGGATAATTGAGAAGAGTACCAACGACACTGCGTTGAACGATGCTCCGCCCAAATACCAAAGTACCCACATCGCCACGAATACGGGAGCCTCCATCAGCACCCACGCCACCTTATTAGGTACGGGAAAGCCGAATTTAGGGTTGTAGAGGTAGCCGTAACCAGCCTTTACGAAGTGCAAAGCCACGAACACAAAGAGTGCCGTAACCGCCATTATTGCCAAGAAAATGTTGTAAGTTTCGAGTGTAAACATATCTGTTTGGGTATTAAAATCTCGCAAATTTATAAATTTTTATTTATAAAACACCATGTTGGTCGGAAAAATGACATTTTTAGTTACAGAATAAACGGAAAACTAAATAGGACCGACAGGAATTTCTCCCATCGGTCCTATGGTATTAGCATTTCTGTTCTATGCGTTAAACATTGAACAAGAAATGCATAATGTCGCCGTCTTCTACTACATATTCCTTGCCTTCGATGCCGATTTTGCCAGCATCACGGCAAGCCTTCTCCGAGCCAAGTGCCACATAGTCAGCATACTTGATAACCTCGGCACGGATAAAACCCTTCTCGAAGTCGGTGTGGATAACACCAGCCGCCTGCGGAGCCTTTGTACCCTTGCGGTAGGTCCAAGCGCGCGACTCGTCTGCTCCCGTAGTGAAGAATGTTTCGAGTTCGAGCAAGCGGTATGCCGCCTTGATAAGTCGTGCCACGCCCGACTCTGTCAAACCCATATCCTCCAAGAACATCTGACGCTCCTCGTATGTTCCCACCTCGGCAATATCCGCCTCGGTAGCCGCCGCTACGATAAGCATCTCGGCATTCTCGTTAGCGATAGCCGCCTTCACCGCCTCGGTGTGGGCATTGCCCGATACAGCACTTGCCTCATCGACATTGCAGACATAGAGTACAGGCTTGTCGGTCAAGAGGTTAAGGTCGCTTACTGCCTTGCGCTCCTCCTTGTCGAGTTCGAGTGTGCGAGCGCACAAACCCTGCTCCAAAACCTCCTTGTAACGCACCAAAATATCGTACTGACGCTTTGCGAGTTTGTCGCCACCAGTCTGCGCCTGCTTGGCAACCTTTGCGATGCGATTTTCTATTGTTTCGAGATCCTTCAACTGCAACTCCGTGTCGATAATGCCCTTGTCGCGAACAGGGTCAATCGAGCCGTCAACATGGGTGATGTTGTCGTTGTCGAAGCAACGCAAAACATGTATAATGGCGTTGGTGTTACGAATGTTTGCAAGGAACTTATTTCCAAGACCTTCGCCACGCGATGCACCCTTCACAAGACCTGCAATATCGACGATTTCGATAGTTGTAGGGATAACTCGTTTTGGGTTGTCAATCTCTGCCAACTTGATGAGTCGCTCATCGGGTACAGTGATGATGCCGACATTCGGCTCGATAGTACAGAAAGGGAAGTTTGCCGATTGCGCCTTTGCGTTCGACAAACAGTTGAAAAGTGTCGATTTACCCACATTGGGGAGTCCGACTATTCCACATTGTAAAGCCATATATAGTTTGAGTTTTTATTTCGTTTTTTACTTGTATAATTCGTTGAGTATTCGTGCCAATCGCAAACCTCCTGAGAGCAACTGCTTCTCGATTACAGGGGTGTAGTAGGTGATGTAATCGTAGTACAACTTGCCCTTTTCGGGTGATACCTTGTAGATTTCGGTTGCGATTTTGTGGCTCTCGTTGAGCCAATCCTTTGCCGAGCCCTTTGCGAGTTTTGCCTTCTGCGCATCGGTGCAGTAGCGGTTGAGTTGTTGCTCCCACTCGGTATAGCTCCACTTGTGAGCCGCCTCTACCAACTCCGAGTCCCAAAGTTTGTGTAACTTAATATCCTTGTTGAAGAACTTTACGATGACATTGTTACCACCTCTGTCGCTCAGATGACCTGCGTGCATCGGGCAGTGAATGTCGCCTACGAGGTGGATGAGCATCTTCAATCGTGCGCTCTCCTGCTCGGGCGTGAGTTTGCCGCTCTTAATCTCGGCAATGCAGAGGTTGATAGCGGTTACCACATCGCCCTTTTCGTTCTTTGGCATTGTGTCGTAGGTGAAACCCTCATCCACATTGGCGTAGTGCCAGGTCTTGGTATAGCGATATTGGTCGGTGTAACTTGCGTTGTCGAGCCAATTTGCGTAATATACCAGCGAGTGGTTATCCAACTTCTTTACGACCTTCTGATAGACCTCTGGCGAGAGGTTACACTCGGCGATATACGCCACCACATCGTGCCCCTTCTGCCCCCAACCAAACGAGGTCAAGTGCGTCAGTAACGCAAGAACTATGATTAGAAACTTTTTCATAAATAGTTTTCCGTTTTCCGTTTTCCGTTTTATTGGTTCATCGTAGCGAGGAACTCCTCGTTGGTGCGAGTCAAGTTCATCTGTTTTTCGAGGAACTCCATAGCCTCCACAGGCGTCATATCCGAGAGGTACTTGCGGAGTACCCAAGTGCGCTGCATAATCTCGCGCGAGAGGAGCAAGTCCTCACGACGAGTGCTCGAAGCCACAACATCGACAGCAGGGTAGATACGCTTGTTAGCGATGCGACGGTCGAGCTGCAACTCCATATTACCCGTGCCCTTGAACTCCTCGAAGATAACCTCGTCCATCTTCGAGCCTGTCTCGATAAGGGCGGTTGCGATAATTGTAAGCGAACCCTTCTCCTCGGTATTTCGAGCTGCACCGAAGAAACGCTTTGGCTTGTGGAGTGCATTTGCATCAACACCTCCCGATAATACCTTACCCGACGCAGGCTGAACAGAGTTGTAGGCGCGAGCCAAACGGGTAATCGAGTCCAAGAGAATCACTACATCGTGACCACACTCAACCATACGCTTTGCCTTCTCCAAAACCATCTCGGCAACCTTCACGTGGCGAGAAGCCTGCTCGTCGAAAGTCGAAGATACAACTTCTGCCTTCACATGGCGAGCCATCTCGGTAACCTCCTCAGGTCGCTCGTCAATAAGCAGTACAATCATATATACCTCGGGGTGATTGTCGGCAATAGCGTTGGCAAGGCTCTGCAAAATCATCGTCTTACCGGTCTTTGGCTGTGCTACGATAAGGGCGCGCTGACCTTTTCCGATAGGGGAGAACAAATCTACGACACGGTTTGTCATAGTGTTGTGCCCTGCACCCGTAAGATTAAATTTCTCGCTTGGAAAGAGTGGAGTAAGATATTCGAATTGAACTCTGTCACGAATAAAGTTCGGCTCTAAACCGTTAATCTTAGTAACTCGCACGAGAGGGAAGTAACGCTCGCCCTCCTTTGGTGGGCGGATAACTCCTGCAACGGTGTCGCCTGCTTTCAGACCAAAGAGCTTGATTTGCGATGGCGAAACATAGATGTCGTCTGGTGAGTTGAGGTAGTTGTAATCTGCCGAGCGAAGGAAACCATAACCATCGGGTATAATCTCCAAAACGCCCTCGCCATAGACCTCTGCCTTGAAGTCATCTTTGGTGATAGGTTTATCTATCTTCTCTTCCTCTTGCTGTTGTGGCTCCGATTCGGCTTTCTCGGTAACCTCGATGGCCTCTGGCGCAGCTACGCTTAGAGCCTTTGGCTTGCGACCACGCTTCTTAGGTTGCGGTGCGCTCTCCTCTACCTTAACCTCTACCTTAATCTCTTCGGTTGGTTTGGTAGGCTCGACAGCGACTATCTCCTCCGATTTATCCTCTGTTACGACTGCTTTCACAGCCTCAACCTTTACCGAACCCAAACGAGCGCGTTTGCGTCTTTGTGGGGCAGGCTCTGTTGCTACATCCTCTTTGGGAGCGTCGGTACTGCCCTCGCTTGTCGCGATTGCGGTAATCTTTGCAAGTAGCTCCTTCTTCGATAGTTTTTCCTCTGCGATACCGAGTACCTTTGCAATCTCGCGCAACTCGGCAACACTCTTGCCTTGAATAGCAATTAAATCCTCCATAAATATCAATTTTGCGATTTTTCATCAGCCGAACGACCAATGGTTATACGGGCAGCCCTATTCTATATTATTTATATGTGCCTCAAATAACGATGCAAATATAGTGCTTTTATTGCAAACTCAAAATAAAAACACCCTCTTTTAATTGCTTTTATTATATAAAAGAGCTATTTTTGTGTATAAAATGTATCTTAAACACTAAAATAAAATTAAGATGAAAAAACTTTTTGCATTTGTTGTGCTTATTGCGCTGATTTTCTCGACGCAGGAGGCTTTCGCGTGGGGTGGTTGGGCTCACCGCTTTATTACTTACACCGTTGAAAAACACCTCGAACCAGAGGTTAAAACAAAAATCGAGAACTATCTCGGCTCGTCGATGGTTGATCACTGCTCGTGGATGGACGAAATCCGCAAGCCTATTCGTAATCCTAAACACCCCGAGCACGACTACCATTTGAAGTGGGAGCACACCCTTGCTTGGCACATGATTACAGCCGATAAGAATTTGCAGTTGAGCAACGAGCGTGCATATAACAACGATGGCGATTTGTTGCCTAACTTGAAGGTCTGTATCGAGAATTTGAAAAATCATCGCAACCTGACCGATTCGGCTGTTGTTGTGAATTTGAAGTGTGTTATTCACATGATTGAGGATATGCACTGCCCTTGCCATATCTACTACACCGAGTTTCCGGACTGCTTCCGTAAGCCGGGCGTAAAATATCGCTGGGATCTATTTGCGGTTGAGTATGAGGGCAAACCAAGCACCAATCATAAGATTTGGGACGGAGAGTCGATCCTTGCGCTCTATCCTGAGTATGGCGAGGATTATGCAAAATTCCAGGCAAAACTCGACAACCTTTCGCCAAAGAAGCGCGCTAAGATGTGCGAGGGAACACCCGAGGATTGGGCGCTTGAAACAGCCAAAGATTGTCGCGTAATATACGAGTGGATAAAACCGAACGATAAGGTCTATCGCGAGTTCTTGCTTAAACATCGCAATCTGACCATTCAGCAGTATCATCGCTCCGCCTATCGCTTGGCGCACATTCTTAACGAAACGATGAAGTAGGGTAGAATTACCAAATAATAAAAATACCGAGCAACTTCAAATGCTCGGTATTTTTATTGCTATGTTATTGTGCCGGATTATATTTTGGGTCGTAAATCGCATAAGTCATATCCGTGCCGACTTGGAACTCGTCACAAGTGTAAACATTGCCGAATTTGTCTTTTGCGCGTACTTCGATATGCTCGGCATTAGGGTTTATCAATTCGTATTTCCACATAGTCCAGCAATCTTTGTAGCATTGATCTATTGTGGCACCCTTCCAACCGAGTTGAACACCTATGGCATAGAAGTCCATTCCTGACTCAATACCATCTTTTGGTCGTGTTGGGTCGCTTAAAATATACGAGCCGATCAAATTGTCGTAATTGGTGTAGTGGTAATCTCTTAGGCTCTCCATATTGCCAGAGAACTTACCATCTTCCCAAACTTCAACACTCCAATGCCATGGGTCCGAACTAAACACATTTGCCAAAATTACACTCTTGTCGTAAGGGAATTGATAATAACCCTTTGTGCCGGCACTATTTGAGCCACTGATTGCACAACCCGTAATTTCGCCACCACGATAGAGTCGAATCTGGTAATTCTCATCATTCATCATATAAGGAAAGCCCTTGTAGTACCACTTTGTGAATGAGTTGCCTTTTGCAATAAGAACTTTGTATCCGCAAGGCGAACCATCGTCAGCCAAATTACTTCTCCAAATTCGACCGCATACGGCAGATATGTTATGTTCATATATGTCGTATCCTGTATTATTTGCCTTGTAGTCGTAAGGTCGGTTGATATGCAAATGCGCAGACAAGATGTGGGCTTCTTCAAACTCGTTCATTATTGCCCATACATTCTTGAAATTGCGCTTTGCCATATTAACCATATGCTCGTGAACGCACAGAACAATCATTTTTTCTCTCGAAACCGAACTCAAATCCTGTCTGAGCCATTCAAATTGTTCATCTGTAATGAGTCGCTCCGTATTGGCGCTGGTAGCTGATGTATGACTTGTGAATTTCGTGTTTCGCATACAGACAAAGTGTGCATCGCCTCGATTGAACGAGTAGTTTACTGGACCGAATGTCTCCTCAAAAGGACGCTGATACTTTATATTTATAGATGAATTACGCTCATCTGGGTATATTGGTTTTGATGTAGATACTGCTGCATTGTCGTGATTACCCATAACCGCAAACATAGGCATTCCTGTTTTTGAATATGTCAACTCACTCTGCATATCATCAAGCAGATGCTCCTGGTTGTTCACAATATCCCCGAGAACTATGCCGTAGCAAGGTATATCAAAGGTCTTTGCATAAGATTTTAACTCGGGCGTACATTGTGCAGCAAAGCGAGCCACATGATCTGCATTACTTGGTTGAGGGTCGCCAAGAGCGAAAATTGCAAACTCCTTTTCCGGTCCATTAGGTAACTTCTCAAATGTAAAGTCGTACTGCGGCGAGTTAGATGGGTATTTTTGGAAGAAGCAAGGTCTGCCAAACTCATCAATCGGCACCTTGACATCTGCCGGCAACGAGCAGTAGATATACCAAGTGTCGCGAGTTACTCCATTCAACTCGTAGTAACCGTTTGCATCGGTTTTAACTACCTGGAAACCATCGCTCACTGCCACATTTGCGATTGGCGAGCCATCGGAGTAGCGAACATAACCGCGGAGATTCTTGTAGAAGATTGTGAATTCATCATCCTCGCTTGTCAGTGGTTGCAACGAGATTGTCGCCTTTGGCTGATAGGTGATGGTCTTGAACTCACGCACCACGCCTTTCGACAAAGGCTTGCTCATCGACCAATTTGCCACCATCTTCTCGCCCGAAGTCTCAACGAACTCAATCGTACAAGCTCCAACCTCTACTGCCGGCAACGAGATGAAGAGGTCGCTCGGAGTAGTTGTCGAGAGAACAAAA
>JAZQYJ010000016.1:0-3751 GCA_045633465.1 Alistipes sp. | reverse complement strand
CACGCCATACCAAATGGTATGACGCAGCAAGATGTTTGCCTATTCTTTTGTCTTTGAACTGTCAGATTCGTATCCAAGAATAAACTTACACTTTCTGCGTAATTATGTCTGCAACCAAAGCGATTGCGATTACAAATTTAGAAATAATTTTTGATAGTTGTATTATCGTTGGGTAATTTTTTCGAGTCGGCAGAAAGAAATGGCATAAAATAAATTAGCTAAAAGCCAATAAGAAATCTTTTGTTTTCCACACAATTTTTTACGCTACGGTTGCGTTTTATCGAAAAGTTTTCTTAATTTTGTAGAGGAGATTAGGGTCGTTAGAGGCGTTAAGGGATTTAACGATATAGCGATCGCAGAGTGGTGCAAGATTTACAGAGCAGAGTCCTACAAAAGGACAAAAAATTAGAATTGCTTTCGGAAATTTTGTGCCACACAAGGCGCAAACCCGCAGCATAGTAAACCTATGTGAGGAGTTTGGAGTCCGCAGAGTGGTGCAAAAGTTACAAAGTAAAATAATTTTTTATGGAAGTGTGGCATTATTGGGTTATCATAGCCCTCGTATTCGTGATTGTAGAGATGTTCACAAGCGGTTTTGCCGTGATGTGCATCTCGTTTGGTTGTATATTTGGTGCTATTGCTTCGGCTCTCGATTGGGAGTTGAAGTGGCAGTTGTTGGTGTTTGCCATTGGTACGGCATTGGCATTTATAACGGTGCGACCTTTGGTTTATAAGTTCTTCTACAAGAAGGAGAATGAGGTCAAGACAAATGCCGAGGCGTTAGTAGGTCGTAAGGCTATCGTTACGGAGCGCATCGAAGGAGAACTTCACCCTGGCAGAGTGAAGGTTGATGGCGACGACTGGAAGGCCGTTTCTCTCGACGCAGAGCCTATCGAAGTGGGTGAGGCTGTGGAGATTACCGCGATTAACAGCATAATCGTAACCGTTAAGAAGTTGTAAAGAACTCAATTTTTCAATCAAAAGCAAAAGGCTAAAAGCAAAAAATACAGTTATGGGAGCATTAGTAATTTTTGGAATTATCGCACTGATAGCGATACTCTATGTATTGGTAGGTTTTACTATCGTACAGCAGTCTGAAACCCGTGTTGTGGAGCGACTTGGAAAGTACCACCGTACATTGCAGTCGGGAATCAACTTTATCTTGCCTATTATCGACAAGGCTCGCCCCGTATATTCACGCTACGAGCGCAACTCTATCGACGGCACTATTGTCGTGACAAAGCTTTCGGACAAAATCGACCTTCGTGAGCAGGTTTACGACTTCCCGAAGCAGAGCGTTATTACGAAGGATAATGTAACAACTACTATCAACGCACTGCTCTACTTCCAGATTGTAGAGCCCGTGAAGGCGGTTTACGAAATCGACAACTTGCCAAACGCTATCGAGAAGTTGACACAAACTACCCTCCGAAATGTTATCGGAGAGTTGGAGCTCGACGAGACTTTGACCTCTCGCGACACCATCAATTCGAAGTTGCGTGCCGTACTCGACGATGCAACAAACAAGTGGGGCGTAAAGGTAAATCGTGTTGAGTTGCAGGATATTACTCCTCCTGAGTCGGTACGCCGTTCGATGGAGCAGCAGATGCAGGCAGAGCGTGAGCGCCGTGCAAAGGTATTGGAGGCTCGTGGTCAGAAGGAGGCTATGATTCTGCAATCTGAGGGAGAGAAGGAGTCGCAAATCAACCAGGCCGAGGCGGAGCGTCAGACACAGATTTTGAAGGCTCAGGGTGATGCCGACGCTCGCATCTTGCAGGCTACTGCCGAAGCCGAGGCTATTCGCAAGGTGGCAGAGGCTATCGCTGCCACAAAGACCGACCCAGCAACCTATATGTTGGTAAGTCGTTATATCGAAACATTGAAGGAGATGGCATCGGGCAACGACTCGAAGTTGGTTTATCTGCCATACGAGTCGAGCAACCTGATGAGCGCACTCGGTGCTTTGACCGATTTGACAAAGAAGTAGGCAAACGCCTATATATGATAAATGCCGAGCAGTTTGCTCGGCATTTATCGTTATCGTCTGGTTACTTGTAGCGCTCGCTCCTCCTCGGCATCCTTTTCGAGAATATCGTCGCCCTCCCAATCGAACATCGGGAACTCCTTGCGCTCACCCAATTGGAAACGGGTGTAGGTGATAGGCAAACCTCTATCGAGATACATCTGCTCGTAGGCAGTCTTAACCGAGAGTACCTCGTCGGCATAGCCCGAGCCGTAGATATCGTTGTTTGCCACCTCGCACTCCAAGCCGAAGTGCTCAATCACTGCCGATGTGTAGGCGAAGAGGTGTTGTGAGTCGGTTTTGAGGTTTATCCAGCCATCTTTTGCCAACAATTTGGAGTAGTACTCCAAAAAGATAGGGGCAGTCAAACGCTTCTTTGCTCGTTTAGTGCGCAACTGTGGGTCGGGGAAAGTTATCCAAATCTCATCGACCTCGCCCTCAGCAAAGAGCGATGTGATAAACTCGATGCGGGCACGAAGGAAGCCCACATTGCCCATCTTGCGCTCGGTAGCGGTCTTTGCACCACGCCATATACGCGCACCTTTGATATCCACGCCAATAAAGTTCTTGTCGGGATTGCGCTCGGCAAGAGCCACTGTATATTCGCCCTTACCGCAACCAAGTTCGAGAACTATCGGGTTGTCGTTGTGGAAGAAATCCTTGCGCCAATTACCCTTCAACGGGTGGTCGGTGCGAAACATCTCCTCGAATGCCGGTTGTACGAAGCACTCGAAGGTTAAGTTCTCTGCAAATTTACGGAGTTTATCTTTTCCCATAATTAAATTCTATTCCTATTGCCTCCACGCCTCGCACCTCGGTTTGTGGCTCGAAAGTGAAGGTGTAGCCCCCTTTCTGGTTTAGCACAACATCGGTGCGATATGGCACGCTCTCGGTCGTAGCAACCGATAGTGCGGTGCTTGGATGCGACAGTCGCAACTCTACAAGCTCTTCGAAATGGCGTGCATCGGGTGTCGTAATGCCGATTTTGAGCGGTAGTACCGACTGCTTAAAGTTATCGTTGTAACGCAGGGCTATATCGAGATTGCGAAGCGAAATGGTGTCGCTATTTTCGTAGATAAGGCTCTCTGCCCCACTCCACGAGCCCATATTCACGCTCACCATCAGCGAGTTCTGCGGAGCAAGGCAACTGCACATCGCAATCGCCAACACTGCCGCCACTATACGCACCACAAACCTCATCGACTACTCCTGCTTGGGTTTATTGTGGTGGTGATGATGTTTATGATGCTTGCGACCGCCATTTTCGCCATTGCCAGGCTGTTGGTTTTGAGCATTTTCGCCACCATTATCACCCTTATTCTCTCGTTTTTCGTCTGAATTATTACGATTGCGATTCTTCTTCTTGCGCTTCTTCGCCTTGTCGAAACGGGTGATACTATCCTCCTCGGTGCGATATGTTGGCTCCTCAACCTGTGGCTCGAAATCCTCGCCGAGGATTGACTCAACTTTACCGCCATTGCGATTTACCGCCAAAATCTCACGAACACGAGAGGTTGGGATGGTTACCAAGTTCGACATCGAATCCTTGCTTGTCGAGAAGGTCATCGTATGGGCAAGAATATCGCTCTTTACGAGGAAGTATTCGCCATCAATAGCCTGCAATGGCTCACGCAAGCGTGGCATCGAACGACGAGCATCGGCATATACATCGTACTCGTAGGTCAAACAACACTTCAACTTCGAGCACTGACCTGCCAACTTCAACGG
>JAZQYJ010000015.1:0-44844 GCA_045633465.1 Alistipes sp. | reverse complement strand
GATTGTCTTTGTTATCGCATTCCTCTTCACCACCGTAGCGGCTAATGCAATCGCTATCGTGGGTACAAACCCTGTATCGGGAATGACACTGATGACTTTAATTCTCTCGTCGTTGGTACTCGTTTCGATTGGTTTGGAGGGCGAGAAGGGAATGACCGCAGCATTGATTATCGGAGGTGTAGTCTGCACCGCATTGTCGATGGCAGGAGGCTTTATCACTGACCTCAAAATCGGCTATTGGCTCGGCACTACCCCACGCACACAGGAGAAGTGGAAGTTCCTCGGAACATTCGTCTCGGCAGCAACCGTAGCGGGAGTGATGATTATCCTCAATAAGACCTACGGTTTCGTAGGCGATAACGCTCTGACTGCTCCGCAAGCAAACGCTATGGCAGCCGTTATCAAACCATTGATGGAGGGTGGCGAAACACCTTGGATACTCTACTTTGCAGGTGCAGTTTTGGCACTCGTATTGAATTGGATAGGCGTACCGGCTTTGGCATTCTCGCTTGGTATGTTTATCCCAATGTCGTTGAATGCTCCACTTGTTGTGGGTGGCGCTATTGCTTGGTTTGTATCGAACCGCTCGAAGGATGAGGCGTTGAACAAGGCTCGTTTCGACCGCGGAACGCTCCTCGCTTCGGGCTTTATCGCCGGTGGTGCATTGATGGGCGTTGTGGCAGCCGTTTTGAAGTTCGTGGGTGTTGATTTGTATATGACAGATTGGGCAGCTTCATCGTCGGCAGAGTGGTTGGCATTGGTAATGTATATTGCCCTTGCAATCTACTTCACCATTCACACATTGAAGGCAAAGAAGGAGGAGTAAACGATTAGAGGCGTTAGGGTCGTTAGGGTTAGAAAAGAAAAACATTAACAACCTCTAACTACCCTTAACTACCTTTAACAACCCTTAAAAAATTAAAATACTATGGAACTAAAAGATAGATTTTTGAAATATGTCGCTATCGACACACAGAGCGACGAGAATAGCGAAACATTCCCTTCGTCAGCAAAGGAGTGGGATTTGTTAAACCTCTTGGTCGAGGAGATGAAGGCTCTCGGCTTGGAGGATGTCAGCATCGACAAGTATGGTTATGCAATGGGTACTATTCCTGCAACCAAAGGCAAGGAGAATGCCCCTGTAATCGGCTTCCTCGCCCATGTTGATACATCGCCCGATATGAGTGGCGCAAATGTCCGCCCTCGCATCATCGAGGAGTACGACGGTAAGGATATTATCCTCAACCCATCACTCACAATGAAGGTTGCAGAGTTTCCGGAATTGAGCCGTTTTATAGGTCATACCCTTATCCACACAGACGGCACAACCCTGCTTGGCGCAGACGATAAGGCAGGCGTAGCGGAGATTATGACCGCTGCGGAGTACCTTATGGCGCACCCAGAGGTGGAGCACGGCAAAATTCGCATCGGCTTTACTCCTGACGAGGAGATTGGTCGTGGCGTAGATTTCTTCGATGTAAAGGCTTTCGGAGCAGACTTCGCCTACACAATGGACGGTGGCTACGAGGGTGAGTTGGAGTACGAGAACTTCAACGCTGCATCGGCTAAAATCGCTATTCAGGGTAGGAATGTCCACCCAGGCTACGCCAAGAATAAGATGATTAACGCCATAGAGGTGGCTTGCGAGTTGAACTCGATGATTCCTGCCACCGAGCGACCAGAGTACACCGAGGGTTACGAGGGTTTCTACCACTGCGTAGGCTTCAACGGCACAGTCGAGGAGGCGAGCATTTCATATATTATCCGCGACCACGACTTCGACAAGTTCGAGGCGAAGAAGGTGTGGATGTGGGACTGCGTGGGTATGCTCAACAAGAAGTATGGCGGTGCGCTCACGCTCACTATCAAAGACCAATACTACAATATGCGCAAGCAGGTCGAGCCGCATCCGCAGGTTATCGAGTTGGCGAAGGAGGCTATGGTCGAGGCAGATGTAACGCCTATCGTACGCCCAATTCGTGGCGGAACCGATGGCGCACGCCTTTCGTTTATGGGTTTACCTTGTCCGAACATCTTTGCTGGCGGAATGAACTTCCACGGCAAGTTCGAGTACTGCTCACTGAACTCTATGGAGAAGGCTGTGAAGGTCATCATCAACCTGTGCAAACTGTGGGCAGAATAAACGGAAAGCGGAAAACGGAAAGCGGAAAACTTTTTAATTGAGAGTTCCATTTATTCAAAATCGGAGGCGGTTAGACTATTTTTGTGCGTTACGCAGTAGTGGGAAGCGCAGCATACTTGGGCGTATGTGAGCATTCACACTGCAAGTAAGGTGCAAAAAGAGTCAACCGGAACGATTTTCCTAAAATAGAAAACTATGAATAACCGATACGGATTTGTTAAGGTGGCAGCGGCAACGCCTTTGGTAAAGATTGCAGATTGCCACGCAAACGCAAAAGCAATAGACGAGATGACCGCCGAAGCGGTGGAGAGTGGTGCGAGTGTGGTAGTATTTCCTGAATTATCACTCACAGGTTACACTTGTGGCGACCTATTCTTGCAGTCGCGAATTATCGAGGCGGGCGATGAGGCGTTGGCGCAGTTGCTCGCTACCCCACGACCTATTGTGTCGATTATCGGAATGCCGATATACTACAAAAATAACCTATACAACTGCGCCGTAGTGATTGCTAACGGCAAAATTGAGGGTATCGTACCGAAAAGCTATATTCCGAACTATTCGGAGTTCTACGAGAGCCGTTGGTTCTCGGAGGGCAGAGATATTCGCAATGCCGAGATTACAATCTGTGGTCAGCGAGTGCGCTTCGGTACGGACTTGCTATTCAGCGTTCACGGTGTAAAATTTGGCGTGGAAATTTGTGAGGATTTGTGGGTGCCTGCACCGCCATCGTCAGATATGGCATTGGCGGGGGCAACACTCATCTTCAACCTCTCGGCAACACCCGAGATTTTGGGCAAACATAGCTACCTGCGTTCGCTTATCAAGCAGCAGTCGGCACGAGCATTGTGTGGCTACATCTACGCCTCGTCCGGTGTGGGCGAATCATCGACCGACCTCGTATTCACGGGCAACGGCATCATAGCCGAGAATGGCAAAATCATCGCATCGCGTGAGCGTTTTGTGCGTGAGGCGAGATTGACAGTGGCAGATATTGATGTTGAGCACATCTTCAACGAGCGTCGTCGCCACACCTCTTTCATAAACCTCGACAACCGCTTCGATGTGATGAAAATCGACATCGCACAACCAGAGAGCGAATTGGAGCGCACAATTAACCCTGCGCCATTTATCCCGGAGGATTTGAGCGAGGGTTGCAAGGAGGCATTCACTATTCAGTGTGCAGGTTTGGCACAACGCCTATCAAGCATCAACTGCAAGTGTGCAGTCATCGGTATTTCGGGAGGTTTGGACTCTACCTTGGCGTTGTTGGTTACTGTTGCCACATTCGATATGCTCGGACTCGACCGAAAGGGCATAATCGGTGTTACAATGCCGGGCTTCGGCACCACCGACCGCACCTATCAGAATGCCTTGACACTGATGAAGGAGTTGGGTATCTCGACCAAGGAGATTTCGATTCGTAAGGCTTGCGAGCAACACTTCGAGGATATTGGTCTTAACCCTAACGAGCGAGGTGCAGCATACGAGAACTCGCAGGCTCGCGAGCGCACACAGATACTTATGGATTTGGCTAACTTGAAGGGTGGCATCGTCATCGGCACGGGCGATTTGAGCGAGGCTGCACTCGGCTGGGCGACCTACAATGGCGACTCAATGTCGATGTATAACCCTAACTGCTCCATTCCAAAGACTTTGGTGCGCAAACTCGTTGAGTGGTGTGCCGAGAACGACCAGAACGAGAAAGTTTGTGCGACATTGAAGGATATTGTCGACACGCCTGTAAGTCCAGAGTTGTTGCCAGCCGACAATGAGGGCAATATCGCACAAAAGACCGAAGATTTGGTAGGTCCATACGCCCTGCACGACTTCTTCATCTACAACTTCCTGCGCAACGGCTTCTCGCCTGCCAAGATTGAGTATTTGGCGTGTCGTGCCTTCTGCGGAGAGTTCTCGAAAGAGGAGATAAAGCATTGGTTGCAGGTATTCCTGCGCCGATTCTTCTCGCAACAATTCAAACGCTCGGCTATGCCTGATGGCCCGAAAGTCGTTACGGTATCGCTCTCGCCACGAGGCGACCTACGAATGTCATCTGACGCTTCGGTTGCAGAGTGGCTGAAATAGAAAAAGGACTGCGATTTGCAGTCCTTTTTTTTGCTATTAGCTATTGGCCATTAGCCATTGGCTCTTTTTTATTAAAACTAACCTAAAAATCAGAACTATTTTCTCTCCAAATCTATAAAAGTAAACGGAGCATCATACTCCTCGCCTTTGGAAAACTCCTCTCGGGCGATCTCTCGCCACTCGGAGTAGTCGATTTCGGGGAATGAGGTGTCGCCCTCATAGTTGCGATGAACAATGGTCAGATACAACTTATCTGCCAAAGGCAATGCCTGATTGTATATCTGCGCACCACCAATGATAAAGACCTCCTCATCGGGCGAGAACATAGCCACAGCCTCCTCCAACGAGTGAGCCACAAGGCAACCCTCAAACTCGCTATCGCCACGAGTAATGACTACATTTGTGCGCTTTGGGAGTGGGCGACCTATCGACTCGTAGGTTTTGCGTCCCATAATTACAGGGTGTCCCATAGTGGTGGTACGGAAGCGACGCATATCCTCCTTGATGTTCCACAAGAGGGCATTCTTATCGCCAATTACACCATTTTCGGCAATGGCAACGATGATTGAAATCATAGTTCAAAATTTAAAATGCAGAATGCAAAATGCAAAATTAGTTTTCCGTTAAAAAGACATAGGAGCCTTAATAGTTGGATAAGGGTCGTAGTCGGTCAATGTAAAGTCCTCGTACTTAAAGTCGAAAATCGACTTCACATCGGGGTTTATCTTTATCTTAGGCAATGCTCGCGGAGTGCGAGAGAGTTGCTCATCTACCTGCTCGAAGTGGTTGAGGTATAGGTGAGTATCGCCCAAAGTGTGGACAAACTCGCCGGCCTCCAAGCCACAAACCTGCGCCATCATCATCGTAAGCAAGGCATACGATGCGATATTGAACGGCACACCGAGGAAGGTATCGGCACTGCGTTGATAGAGCATACACGAGAGTTTGCCATCAGCCACATAGAATTGGAAGAGTGTGTGACACGGTGGCAAAGCCATCTTCTCGACATCGGCAACATTCCACGCCGAGACGATGATACGGCGCGAGTCGGGGTTGTTCTTAATCAAATCTACCGCTTGTTGTATCTGGTCGATTGTTTCGCCATTCGGGCGTGGCCACGAGCGCCACTGATAACCATATACATGGTTTAAGTCGCCAAACTTATAACCCTCAATAGGCGAGTCGATACCCTCCTGCGCTGCACGAAGGAACTCCTCCATCGTAACCGGCAGAACGCCATACTTAACGCAGAGTTCGTTATAGTAGCGGTAGGCGTCGTTATCCCAGATATGTACCCCATTATCAACGAGATACTTGATATTGGTGTCGCCATTGAGGAACCACAACAGTTCGTGGATAATGCCCTTCAAAAAGACCTTTTTGGTAGTCAAAAGTGGAAAACCTTGCGAGAGGTCGAAGCGCATTTGGTGCCCGAACACCGACTTTGTACCGGTGCCTGTGCGGTCGGTCTTAACTGCACCTTCGGTCTTGATGCGTGTGAGTAGGTCGAGATATTGTTTCATAAAAAACGGAAAGCGGAAAACGGAAAACGGAAAACTAATTTCCAATTCTCAATTTCCCATTTTAGTTATAAAATTTTAATTCAATTTGTCCGTCGTTATCGAGTGCGATATAGCTCGGTTGGTTGTGCCAATCGCCCATAAAGAGGATTCGCTGAGCGCACTTTACATCGTCAGCATAGTGGAGATGACCAAAGATGAAATAATCTATCTTATGCTCTTTACCATATACTATCGCATAGTCAATAAGGTCTTCCAATATCTCAGGTCCATAGTCGTTATTATGCGATTTGCGCGACTTGCCACTCCACCATTGACCAAAGCGCATAAACAAGTCGGGGTGAATAAGCCACGATGCAACCTTTCGCAACAAGCGAGAACGGAACATCGCGTTCATCGCCTGCAAAAGAGGTTTGCCCTTGATGTTCATATTGTCGCCATGTGCCACAAAGAGTGTTTTGCCCGCAAGCGAGAAGGTTTGAGGCTTGGTGTATAGCTCAATGCCGCACTCTTTGGTGAGATAATCGCCCACCCACATATCGTGGTTGCCCGTGAGCATCACTACACGCACGCCCTTATCGCTCAACTCCGCCAAGCGACCAAGCACACGCACAAAACCCTTTGGCACCACCCTCTTATACTCAAACCAGAAGTCGAAGATATCGCCCACCAAAAAGAGCGACTCAGCATCCGCCTCAATATTCGAGAGGAAGTCGAGAAATAGACGCTCTGCTCGGCGTTGCTCCGCCACAAGGCCCGAACCAAGATGTATGTCCGATACAAAATAGTGCATAGTCTGTCCTAATCAAATATTTTATCGAGTTTGCGCTCCAAAGCGTTACTATATAGGTCCTTACCTATAATATTTCCGTTGCGGTCAATAAGGAAGTTAGAGGGCAATTTGCGCACATTGTATGCTCGCAGCATAGGCGACATCTCCCCCTTGAAATCGCACACCGAAATCCAAGGTAGGCGCTGCTCCTGTACCGCAGAAATCCAAGTAGCCTTCGATGTGTCGGCCGACACTTGATAAACTCGGAAGCCCTGATCCTCATACTCCTCGTATATCTCCTTCAATTCGGCATTCAGGGCGTTGCTATTACCAGCCTCTGCTGACCAGAAGTCTAACAAAACAACATTTCCATCCAATGACGAGAGAGCAACTTCGTTACCATACATATCGACACCTTTAAGCTCGGGATAGGAGCGGGCCTCTATCGAATTCATCAAAGATATGCGAGCCTCCATTCGTGCTATATCGTTACTCAATGTGAGCAGGAACGGCGATGTCGGATAGTTCTCCGATACGGCATCGGCTACGGTACGATAGTATATCAAATCGCTATCAGCACTCGACAGATGTTGCTCGCCGGGCAATCGTTGATAGAGGGCATAGACCGCTGCCAAATGCTCCTTATTTTCGATAATAAACGATATTTGCTTACGCTTAATTTCGTGATATATGGCGTTGTAGCGTTGTGCCAACTGCTGGCGGATGTCATCGTCTGACGAATAGTAGTTCTGAACCGTCTTGTTGAGGAGGAGCTGACCTTCGACAAACTCTTTATTGAACTTGCGCAACAACTCCGACTCGTGTGAGCCGCTTACCGTATAGTTCAACAATGCGCTACCCATAGCATTCAAGGCTATCTTTTCGCCTCGCGAAACAAGCAGAGGAATACGCTCACTGCTATATAGAACATTGTAGAGCGAAGGCGTTACCTCCTTCTTCTCTATTTTGAAGCGGTATCCGCCATTGCTATCGAGTGCCACCGAATCAACAATATGTTGTCCCGTAGCGGTAACCTCTTCAAGATAGACCATTTTGGAGTTCAGCCCCACAAAGCGACCCGAAACCTCGACATCGTTGCTTCGGCATCCTACAACACCAATCACTGCAATAACGACAATACCTATTTTAGACCAAAATCTCTTCATAACAACAGTTTGAGTTTAATAACACCACACGCAATAGATAAACGATTGGCTATTTCGGTGTATTGTGTCGTTGTCCGTTTTTGCGACCACTCTTTTGAGATTGTCGAGCCGTACGCTGTTGATGTTTGCCGTTCTTCTGGTGCGAAGAGGCAGATTTATGCCCCACTTCGACCTTTTTAATCCACTCCCCATCTACATTTATACCACCTTCGGACAAGATGCGTATATCGTTTGCCATCATATCGGGCGTCGGATGCTCCTGATTGTACTCCATGCTCTTGCCATGCATGTAGCGTACAACATCTCCTAACTCCACCTCCATAACCTCCGGCTGCTCATACTTCAATCGGTTTATCACACGCACTATATTCTTACCATAGTGTTTGTGCGATATAGCACTCTGCGGATACTCCAACCTGTCGGGTTTCACCTCCAAATCCTCGCGAGTAGGCAATGGATAAGGGCTATCCACATCGAGTCGGAAGTCCGACATAATGAATAGGTGGTCCCACAACTTATGGGTAAAGTCTGCCGTATCGCGCAACAGCGGATTGAGGTTGCCCATAACGGCTATCACCGCCTTTGCCTGACGGGTGCGCTCGTCGCGATCCTCAATTTCGAGTAACGAGTCAATCATCTCCTGAATATGGCGACCATACTCCGGAATCATCAAACGACGGCGTAAATAGTTGTAATTCTTATTCATAAAATAATCTGCGATTATATTATAGGGCTATTAGCATTTAGCCATTAGCCATTGGCTTTTTCGACCAAATACTACTCTACAAGGTCGCAAAGTAGACAATATTTAGTCGTGCAGAACCTATCTTCCAACCCAATGACAGCATTATGCCGTGTCGAGCAAAAGATATACCTTTGGTGTTGCAAAAATAGTATTTTTTTAGAGAAAAGCAAAATGGCAAAAGTTTTAATTTTGGAACAATCAAAAAGTGTGCGCAATAATCTGCGTGAGAGGTTGGAGTTTGAGGGATTTTCGACCGATGTAGCCGAAACGGTGGCTATTGCCCGCAAGATGTGCGAGAATATCGCCTTCGATATCATTCTTGCAGACAATGCCGAGGGATTATCCAACACAAATTTACCATTTATCATTCTATCTCGCAACAACGATATCGATTCGGCAGTAGAGGCTGTTCGACTCGGAGCAGTCGATTTTCTTACCAAGCCGATAGATATGAATCGTCTGCTGAAATCCATTCGCAAAGTTATCGCGCCACCTGCCGAAAATTGCACAATCGCAACCTGCCAACCAAAACAGACGCGAGTGAAAAATAGTGCCGAGTGTAGCACGATAGAGCCCATTGTGGGAGAATCGAGGGCGATAGTAGACATGCGCGAACTAATCGACAAAATAGCGCAGAGCGAGGCAAGGGTCTTGATTACAGGCGAGAACGGAACGGGCAAGGAGTTGGTGGCTCGTTGGCTTCACTGCAAGAGCAGTCGTGCCGAGGCGCCTTTTGTCGAGGTTAATTGCGCTGCCATACCTTCGGAACTCATTGAGAGCGAGCTATTTGGGCACGAGAGAGGTGCATTCACTTCCGCCATAAAACAGCGCAAGGGAAAGTTTGAGCAGGCAGATGGCGGAACACTCTTTATGGATGAGATTGGCGATATGTCGCTCTCGGCTCAGGCAAAGGTTTTGCGAGCCTTGCAGGAGCGCAAGATTTCGAGGGTTGGAAGCGACCGAGATATCGAGGTCGATGTGCGAGTGATTGCCGCCACAAACAAAAATCTCGAACAGGAGATACGGAATGGAAACTTCCGCGAAGATTTGTATCATCGCATAGGTGTAATCCTGATAAAAGTGCCACCTTTGCGAGAGCGAAAAGGTGATGTTGCTATCCTCATAAAATACTTCTTAAAAAGCATTTGCCGAGAGTATAACATCCCGACCAAAAGCATTGAGAATAAGGCGGTTGAGCAACTCTCCGAAAAGCGGTGGAGTGGTAACATCCGAGAACTTCGCAATGTGGTCGAAAGGCTCGTCGTTTTGAGTGGAACAACCATCACCAAAAAGGATATTGAGCAGTACTGCTAAAACGGAAAGCGGAAAACGGAAAGCGGAGAATTATAACGAAAAACTAAAAGTTTTCCGTTCTCCGCTTTCCGTTTTCCGTTTGTTTTTGTATTTTTGCGCCCACATAGTACAAAAAGGTACAAAAACAATGAAAGCAATTTCGACAGTTAAGGCATTACGCGAGGAACTCGACAAATGCCGAGGTAAAAAGATAGGTTTCGTTCCCACTATGGGAGCATTGCACGAAGGGCACATATCGCTCGTTACTCGTGCTCGCAAGGAGTGCGATGTTGTAGTAGCGAGTGTATTCGTTAATCCAACACAATTCAACGACAAGAACGATTTGAAAAACTACCCTCGTACCCCCGAGGCCGATGCCGCAATGTTGGCTGAGGCGGGAGTCGATTTGGTACTTTTCCCTTCGGTCGAGGAGATCTACCCCGAGCCAGACACCCGTCAGTTCGACTTCGGACAGATCGATAAGGTTATGGAGGGAGCAACACGCCCGGGACACTTCAATGGCGTAGCACAGGTGGTAAGTCGTTTGTTCGACATCGTAAAACCAACTTGCGCATACTTCGGCGAGAAGGATTTTCAGCAGATTGCCGTAATCCGCGCTATGGTGGCACAACTCGGTTTAGAGGTCGAGATTATCGACTGCCCTATTATTCGTGATACTGACGGCTTGGCTCGTTCGTCACGAAATCTTCTGCTTACCCATGCTCATCGTGTCGCAGCGCCCCATATCTACGAGGTGTTGAGCGCAGCCGTCGCAAAGGTTGGAGAGTTCTCGCCTGCGGAGCTTACTGCTTGGGTAGTTGCCGAAGTTGAGAAAAACGAACTCTTGAAAGTTATATATTTTGCAGCCGTTGATGCCCTCTCATTGCAGACCATCGACAAATGGAGCGACTCGGAGCATGTGCAGGGTTGCATTGCAGTTCAGGCCGGCGAAATCAGACTCATTGATAACATAAAACTTAAATAAAGCGATGACAATCGAAGTATTGAAATCAAAGATTCACCGCGTAACGGTGACTCAGGCAAATGTCGATTATGTCGGCAGTATTACTATTGACTCGGAGTTGTTGAAGGCTGCGAACATCATTCGTGGCGAGAAGGTGCAGGTGGTAAATGTTACCAATGGCGAGCGACTCGAAACCTACGCTATACCTGGCGAGGCAGGTAGTGGCGTAATCTGCCTGAATGGTGCAGCCGCACACAAGGCAAGCGTTGGCGATATTGTGATTATCATTTCGTATGCCTCGATGGATTTCGAGGAGGCAAAGTCATTCGAGCCGAATGTGATTTTCCCCGACACGGCGACCAATAAGTTGGTGAGATAATTAGAGGCGTTAGGGGCGTTAGAGTCGTTAGAGGAATTTTTTAATTTTTAATTTTTAATTCTCAAAGTGGATACACTTTTGTCAATTCTTGCCGTTATATTCGGTGTAGTGGGTTGTGTAGGTTGTATCGTACCCGTATTGCCGGGTGTGGCGTTGGCATACGCAGGTTATGTCTGCTTGTATTTCTGCTCGTATGCCGAGATTTCGGTGGCGTGGCTCATCGTATTCGGAGTGCTTACCGCCATTGTTTCGGTGCTCGACTATGTATTGCCATCCTATATGACCAAGAAGTTCGGTGGCTCGAAGGCTGGCGAGCGAGGTGCTATGGCGGGCGTTCTCGGAGGTTTTCTCTTTGGACCGATAGGTATTATCGTAGGTCCTTTTATCGGAGCAGTGGTTGCAGAGTTGATACACGACAGTAGCGACCGCAATAGAGCTTTGCGAAGCGGTCTTGGCTCGTTCCTCTCCTTCTTTGTCGGCACGGGCATCAAACTCGCAGTTTCGATGTGGCTGACGATAGAGATTTTTATTGATGTTTTCAAAAACATTTTTTAGTATGAAGAGACTTCATCTTATTTTGGCTATTATCGTTGCGATGCTTGCAGTGTCGTGTGGCTACCGCTATGAGTCGGTTGAGGGCGATGCAACTGCAACACGCATCTACACTCTCAGCAATGGCTTGAAGGTCTATATGTCGGTCAATAAGGAGCAACCTCGCTTGCAGACGATGATTGCAGTGCGAGTAGGCTCGAAGAATGACCCTGCCGAGACCACAGGTTTGGCTCACTACTTCGAGCATCTAATGTTCAAAGGTACCGACAAGTTCGGAACACAAAACTACGAGGCTGAGAAGCCACTGCTTGACGAGATTGAGCGTCTGTTCGAGGTCTATCGTGCTACCACCGACGAGGCGGAGCGCAAGGCTATCTATGCGCAGATTGACAGCGTATCGCAGGAGGCATCGAAGTATGCCATTCCTAACGAGTACGACAAGTTGATGCAGGCAATAGGTGCTGACGGCACAAATGCTTGGACCTCATTCGACGAAACAAACTATGTGGAGGATATACCGTCAAATCAGATTGAGAATTGGGCAAAGGTTCAGTCGGAGCGATTTGCAAATGCTGTAATTCGTGGCTTCCACACCGAACTCGAAACGGTTTATGAGGAGTATAATATGGGGCTTACTCGCGACAACGGCAAGGTTTTGGATAATCTCCTCACCTCTATTTTCCCCGACCACCCTTACGGCACCCAGACCACTATCGGTAAGCAGGAGCATTTGAAAAACCCTTCGATTACCAATATCAAGAACTACTATAAGACCTACTATGTGCCAAACAATATGGCAATATGTATGGCGGGAGATTTCAATCCCGATGAGGCAATTGTAATTATCGACAAGTACTTTGGCGAGTTGAAACCTAATCGCAACCTTCCAAAGGTTAAGGAGTACAAACCTGCTCGCCTGACCGAGGTCAAAGAGGCAGAGGTGTATGGCTTGGAGAGTGAGAGCGTGGCTATCGCTTGGCCTATCGAGGGTGCTCGCAGCGAGGGTGCACTCGTTGGCACACTACTCTCATCGATACTCTCGAATGGCGGAAATTGCGGTTTGCTCGACACCGACCTCTTACAAGAGCAGAAGGTTTTGAATGCTTGGGGCGGCGTACAGTATCTGGCAGATGCAGGAATGGCAGTTTTGGAGGGTGAGCCAAAGCAGGGACAGACCTTGGAAGAGGTGCGTGATTTGTTGCTTGCCGAGGTAGAGAAGGTACGCAATGGTAAGTTCGACTCCGACCTTTTGAAATCTATCATCGCGAACTATCGTCGTGGTCAGATGGCAGAGTTGGAGAGCAACTTCTCTCGTGCCTACAAGATGGAGGCAGCATTTATCAACGGCTTGGAGTGGGAGAGCGTTGCAACCGAGTTGGACCGTGCAACGAAGATTACCAAAGAGGATATCGTAAAGTGGGCTAACGAGAATATGCCGGCTGAGGGTTACTGCGTTATCTATAAGCGTCAGGGCGAGGATAAGTCGCAGAAGAAGATTGACAAGCCGACAATCACCCCTATCTCGGCCAATCGCGATGCGCAGAGCGACTACCTTGCCGAGATACAAGGTACAGAGGTCGAGCCTATCGCTCCCGTATTTGTCGATTATGAGCGTGACCTCGGTCGTTCGTTGCTCGATAGTGGCGTAGAGGTTCTCTATAAGTGTAACGAGACAAACGAGCTATTCTCACTCATCTACCTCTACGACTTTGGCACATTGAGCGTAAAATCGATGGATTTGGCAGCCAATTACTTCTCGCTGCTCGGCACAGCCGACAAGTCGGCAGAGGAGATTCAGCGTGAGTTGTACGACCTTGCCTGCTCATTCAACATCATCGTAAATGCCGACAAGACCTATGTGGCAATCAGCGGTCTTTCCGAAAACATGGAGAAAGCGATGAAGATTGTAGAGGATTACATTGTGAATGTAGAGGGTAACGAGGATATTTTAGAGGGCGTAAAGAGCGACTTCGAGCAAGAGCGCATCAACGCCAAGAGTTCACAGCAGGAGAATTTCCGAGCATTGCAGAGCTACTGCCTTTATGGTCCGCAGTATATCCGCAAGCGCACAATGTCGAGCAAGGAGTTAAAGAAAATCACCTCCAACGAGTTGCTCGCCAACATCAAGCAGTTGCCAAAGATTAAACATAGAGTGATGTATTATGGTCCACTCTACCTCAATGACCTTGTAGGCTCACTCTACATCGCACATCAAACGGAAGACAATCTTATAGATTTGAAATCTGAGGTTGTAGCATCGAAGGCAGTGACAAAACCGAGAGTTCTCTTTGCACAGTACGACGCAAAGCAGGTATACTATATGCAGTATTCGTGTCGTGAGGGCGACAAGTGGGATATCAACCGCTCGCCTGTGGCAAATCTCTACAACAACTACTTCTCGGGCGGTATGAACTCGGTGGTATTTCAGGAGATGCGCGAGGCTCGTGGTTTGGCATACTCGTCATACACCTACCTTGCAAAGGGCAAGATGCCACATCACCCATACTACTTCTACGCCTTTATCGCAACGCAGAACGATAAGGTGCAGCAAGCTATCGAGGCGTTCGACGAAATTATCGAGGAGATGCCTCGCTCGGAGCAGGCGTTCGAGTTGGCAAAGAGTGGTGTGTTGGCAAACTTGGAGAGCCAGCGCACTACAAAGATGGATGTTTTGTGGGGCTACCTCGAATATGAGAAGTTTGGTTTGAAGGAGGATGTCAACAAGACCTTGTATGAGGGTATAAAGAATTTGACGCTCGACGATGTGGTCGAGTTCCAGCAGGAGTTCATCAAGGGCCGCCCTTATACCTATTGTATATTAGGCGACAGGAACGACCTCGATATGAACTATCTGCGCTCGTTAGGCAAAATCAAGTTCTTGTCGCAGAAGGATATTTTTGGATATTAACCATTAGAGGCGTTAGGGGCGTTAGAGGCGTTAGAGTTTTTTTAACAATAGCCAAAACAGAACACAACACTTAAATAAATATATGTATTATGAAAAAAAGCGTTTTTTTAACAATGGGAATTATTGCAATGGCACTTACTTCGTGTAAGGAGAAGGCAACAGAGCAACCTTGGATTGTGGATCGCTTCGACGATGTGAAGATTATCCGCTACGAGGTGCCTGAGTTTGAGAATCAGTCGTTGAACGACAAGATTTTGATCTACTACTTGGCAGAGGCTGCGAAGTGTGGTCGCGACATTATGTTCGACCAGAACTTCAAGTATAACCTCGCTATCCGTCGCGCTTTGGAGAAGGTTTACACAACTTTCGAGGGCGACAAGGAGTCGGCAGAGTTCAAGGCTATGGAGAAGTATTTGAAGAAGATGTGGTTGGCTAACGGTATCCACCACCACTACTCGAACGATAAGTTCCAGCCAGAATTCTCGCGTGAGTGGTTCGAGGAGCAGTTGGCAGCTTGCTGCGTAGTGTTTCCTATTGAGAAGGAGGTTATCTTGGAGGCAATGTTCAACCCTGCACTCTACGCTACACGCCTCAACCAGGCAAAGGGCGCAGATGTTATTGCAACCTCGGCAGGTAACTACTACGAGGGCTTGACTCAAAAGGAGGTTGAGAAGTTCTACAACAAGATGATTGCAAAGGCTGGCAACGACCCTTGCCCAATCTCTTACGGTTTGAACTCGAAGCTCGTAAAGAAGAATGGCAAAATCTACGAGCAGACCTACAAGGTAGGCGGTATGTACTCGGAGGCTTTGGAGCAGGTAGTTTATTGGTTGGAGAAGGCTCAGGAGGTTGCTGAGGAGCCACTCAAAACCACTATCGGTCTTTTGATTAAGTACTACAAGTCGGGTGACTTACGCGACTTCGACGCATTCAATGTTTCGTGGGTTAAGGATACCACCTCGAATGTCGATTTCGTAAATGGTTTCACCGAGGTTTATGGCGACCCACTCGGCTACAAGGCTTCGTGGGAGTCGGTTGTAAACTTCCGTGATAAGAAGGCTTGCGAGCGTACTCAGATTATTTCGGACAATGCACAGTGGTTCGAGGATCACTCACCAATCAACCCTGCATACCGCAAGGAGAAGGTTAAGGGTGTATCGGCAAAGGTTATCACCGTGGCTATGCTCGGTGGCGACTGCTACCCTACAACCCCAATCGGTATCAACCTTCCAAACGCAGATTGGATTCGTAAGGATCACGGCTCGAAGTCGGTAACAATCGACAACATCACCTACGCATACAAGAAGGCTGCACAGGGTGGCGGTTTCTCGGAGGAGTTCGTACTCCGCGAGGAGGATCGCGCTCGTATGAAGGAGCACGGCAAACTCTCGGATGACCTTCACACCGACCTCCACGAGTGCCTCGGTCACGGCTCGGGTCAGTTGGCTCCGGGTACCACAGGCACTGAGTTGGGCGTATATTCGTCGCCACTCGAAGAGACTCGTGCCGACCTCTTCGCTCTCTACTACTTGGGCGATGAGAAGATGATTGAGATTGGGTTGATTCCTTCGCTCGATGTTGCTAAGGCGCAGTACTCGTCGTATGTGATGAACGGTATGATGACTCAGTTTGCGCGCATCGAGTTGGGTAAGGATGTAGAGCAGGCTCACATGCGTAACCGCAAGCTCATCTCGGAGTGGGCTTACGACCTCGGTAAGGCAGACAATGTTATCGAGTGGATTGTTAAGGATGGCAAGCGCTACCTCGTAGTAAATGACTTCGATAAGTTGCGTGCTATCTTCGGCGAGCAGTTGCGCGAGATTCAGCGCATCAAGTCGGAGGGCGACTTCGAGGCTGGTAAGGCGTTGATTGAGAAGTATGCCGTGAAGATTGACTACGAGCTCCACAAGGAGGTTCTCGACCGATATAAGGCACTCAACATCGAGCCTTATGGTGGCTTCGTAAACCCTGAGTATGAGTTGGTGAAGGAGGGTGACAAGATTGTTGATGTTAAGGTTTCGTACCCTGCAAACTTCGTAGAGCAGAACTTGCACTACTCTGACGCATATTCGTTCTTGCCAAGCTTGAACTAATCGGTTCAAACTTGACAGAACACTATATTCGGCTCGACATTTTGTTGAGCCGATTTTTTTTCATACATTTGCAGTAATTGAGTTAAAATTCATTTTATGGATAAGAAATTAGAGGCTACGGCACGACTTATAGAGGTGATGAATCGCCTGCGTGTGGAGTGTCCGTGGGATAGAGAGCAGACGATTCACTCGTTGCGCAACAACACCATCGAGGAGACTTTCGAGTTGGTGGATGCGATTACTGCTGATGATATGGAGGGCATCAAGGAGGAGTTGGGCGATTTGTTCCTGCACATTGTATTCTACTCGAAGATTGGCGAGGAGCAGGGCAAGTTCGACTTGGCAGATGTTGCAAATGGCGTTTGCGACAAGTTGATTTATCGTCATCCGCATGTCTATGGCGATGTATTGGCAGAGAGCCCCGAGGAGGTCAAGCAGAATTGGGAGGCATTAAAACTTCGCAAGAAGGCTCGCAAGAGTGGCGTTTTGGGTGGTGTGCCACGCTCACTGCCCGCAATGGTTAAGGCGTTCCGCATAAGCGAGAAGGCGGCAGCCGTAGGCTTCGATTGGTCATCGGCAGCAGAGGTGTGGGATAAGGTACACGAGGAGTTGCACGAGGTAGAAGCCGAGATGCAGAGTGGCGATAAGGCGAATTTGGAGGCGGAGTTTGGCGATTTGTTTTTCGCCCTCATCAACGCTTGTCGCAAGAGTGGCATCGACCCCGAGAATGCTCTCGAATTGACCAATAAGAAGTTTATCAACCGTTTCAACCACCTCGAAAAGCGAGTTGCCGAGCAGGGCAAGATGGTGTGCGAAACGCCGCTTGACGAGTTGGAAGGATATTGGCAAGAGGCGAAGCAATAACATTTGCAAATTGAGAATTGAGAATTGAGAATTGAGAATTAAAAGTTTAACTATTAAAACCAAAAAATTGTAAATGATTAGGCTATTTTTGTGCTAAACGAGGAAGCGAAAGCGCAGTTTACTATGGCGTAAATGAGCATTTCGCTTACCGAAGAGCAGTGCAAAAAGAGCCAATCAGAACAATTTTATAATTTATGGCATACATTAAAAGCGTTAGAAATCATACTCCGCAAGTTGGCGAGGGAACATTTGTGGCTGAAACAGCCGTGTTGATTGGCGATGTTACCATAGGTAAGGACTCGTCGATTTGGTACAATGTGGTGTTGCGTGGCGATGTGAACAAAATCACCATTGGCGACCGCACAAACATCCAAGACGGAACTGTTATCCACACCCTCTACGACAAGTCACCAAAGCCGTCGCAGACACATATCGGCAACGATGTGTCGGTAGGACACAACGCCACAATTCACGGTGCGATAATCGAGGATAACTGCCTTATCGGTATGGGAGCTACCATTCTCGACAATGCGGTAGTGGCATCGGGCTGTATCATCGCAGCAAATGCACTCGTTCTCTCCAACTCGAAGTTGGAGCCAAACTCGGTCTATGCAGGTGTTCCTGCAAAGAAGGTCAAGGAGGTAACACCCGAGCAGCGAGAGCAGATTATTCAGCGCATAGCCAATGACTATCGCCTCTACGCTTCGTGGTACGAGGAGGATAAATAGCATCACAGATGATTAAGAATTTGAAGGGGCATTCTCCCTATCTCGGCTATGCCTTTGTAGCGATAGTTGTCAGCCTTGTCTGCAACTTCTCGTATTTGCTATTACTTGTATCGAGCCAAACCGATACGGGCAATCGTCGCATACACCGCAATAGAAATAGAGATGCGGTGTCGGTGGTTCTTGAAGGCACACTATCGGTAAATGGCGACGGCTTCGGCTACATCATCTCCGAAGTGGGCGATAGCGTCTATATCGACCACCGAAAGTTGAACTGGCTCAACCTGAACGAGGGCGATAAGTTGATAGTAGAGGCGTCGGAACGCACCAACTTCGAGGCAAAACACCTCTATATGCGTCGCGTTATCGAGCGCAATGGAGAGGAGTTCGACTATGGTGCGCTCTATCGTGGGTCAAAGCAGTGGAACATTCTGCTCTACCAATTCTTATTCTACTTCGTACTATCGTTCATTTTGCTTATAGTGATGAACTCGAAGGGGCGCGATATATCGTGGCAAAAATTCCTTGTTCGCTCGGCAATATGCGTACTCATAACCTTTGCCACCTACTTCATATCGCCCGTTCCGATGATGCACTCTGGCGAGGTTATACCCGTTTTTAAGAGTCGTCAATTAGTGGAGTTTGTAGTTGTATTGAAGTCGTGCTTTATGCTGGCTGTGGTGATTCTCTATTCGCGTATATACACTCTCATCTATCGTGAGCAACAGATTTCGCTCGAAAACGAGATGCTCCGCAACGAGAACCTCACCACCAAGTACAATATGCTGGCGAGCCAGATAAATCCACACTTCCTCTTCAACTCACTCTCGTCACTCTCGATGCTTGTGCGCGAAAAGGATGAGAAGCGAGCCCTAAACTACATCGACCAACTCTCCTACACCTTCCGCTACTTGTCACAGAACGGTGCAAATTCGAGCTTTGTGACACTGCGCGAGGAGATTCAATTTGCCGAAGCATATTGCTATCTATTCAAAATTCGCTATGCCGACAAGATTGCATTCGAGTTCGACATCGACGAGCAGTATCTCGACTACAAGTTGCCACCTATATCGTTGCAGCCTATCATTGGTAACACCGTAAAACACAACACAATAAGTAGTCGTAAATTATTCAAGGTGCGAATCTTCACCGAAGATGGATACTTGGTGGTAGCAAACGAGAAACGCCCAATGCTCGAACCAAATCCAGGCACGGGAATAGGCCTTTCTAACCTCAATACCCGATACCAACTTTTGCTCAATAAGGAGATTGAAATCATCGACAACGACAAGGAGTTTGTGGTGCGCCTGCCACTCGAAACAATAAATAAATAGACCTATGCGAGTAGTTATTATTGAAGACGAAACTGCTGCTGCGCAAAATCTTACTGCCATATTGCGCAAAGCCTACCCCGATATCGAGATTGTAGCAACGATAGATACTGTGGTCGATAGCGTAGAGTTCTTTCGCTCAACACCGACACTCGACCTTGTATTTATGGATATACACTTGGCAGACGGCTCCTCATTTCGCATCTTCGATAGCGTAGATGTAACTATTCCAATCATTTTTACCACCGCCTACGACCAATATGCCATCGAGGCATTCAAGGTCAATAGCATTGACTATCTGCTCAAACCAATCAACGAGGATGGAGTAAAACGAGCAGTCGAAAAGTGGCAGCGACTTGCCTCTATCGAGCGCAAGGAGTACTCGAAACGAGTCAGCGAAGTGGCTCAAAATCGCCCTACAAAGCAGACTTTCCTTGTCCATTTCCGAGATAAAATTATTCCTCTCAAAGTCGAGGATATCGCCTTTTTTCACACCTTCGAGGAGCATGTTACAGCATATTGTCACTCGGGCGAGAAGTATCCGATAGACCATACATTGGAGGCGTTGCAGTCGAAACTGCCAAGCGAGGAGTTTTTCCGTGCCAATCGCCAATTTATCATCTCGCGCAAGGCAGTGAAGGATATTTCGGTATGGTTTGGAAGTCGTCTTTCGGCAAATCTCACCCTCGAAACTCCCGAGCGCATAGTTATCCCGAAGGCGCGAGTCCACGACTTCAAAGATTGGCTCACTTCAACTGAAAAATAGGGCGATTCACCCCTCTATTTTTGTTAATTCGCAATCATTTAGTTGAATATAATGAATTATATTCACTACCTTTGTGCGGTTTTTGGAAAAACCAAAACAAAAACTGCAAACAAAACTACGCTATAATGAAAAAATTTATTCTGACACTTCTTGCTATGGCTTTCGCTCTATCGGCGGTGGCACAGACAGGCAAAGTATCCTTCTCGCTCATCGACGGACAAACTAAGCAGGGTGTTATGGGTGCTGTTGTCGAGGTCTATCCTACGGCAAAGCCTGACAGTAAGAAGTACTACACTTCGGGTGCTAACGGTTATGTGTCGATTCAGGGTTTGTCGTATGGCAATTACACTATGCTCATCACCTTCATCGGCTACAAGGATGTGACCAAGCAATTCCGTATTGCAGGGGCTTCTCTCTCGCTTGGCAAGATTACTATGGTAGAGGATGCAAAGCGCATCGAAACAGTAGTCAAGACCGTCAAGGCGTTGCGCACATCGCAGAATGGCGACACTTTGAGTTATAGCGCAGGAGCCTTCAAGGTGTCGAACGATGCCGATGTCGAGGGTTTGTTGAAGAAGATGCCGGGCATAACCATCAGCAATGGTGCAGTCGAGGCGCAGGGCGAAACCATCCAGAAAATTTTTGTCGATGGCAAGGAGTTCTTCGGTGAGGATGTCAGCACCGCAATCAAGTCATTGCCAGCCGAGGCGGTGGATCGCATCGAGGTATTCAATAAGTTGAGCGACCAGGCGGAGTTCTCGGGTATGGACGATGGCGAGGGTTACAAGGCTATCAACATCGTAACCAAAGAGGGTATGCGTCAAGGACAGTTCGGTAAGATGTATGCCGGAATGGGTTATGAGCCCGATTGGAAGAAAAACAACGCGGAGGATAAAGCCAAGGGACATAAGTGGATTGTTGGTGGAAATGTCAACTTCTTCCAGGGCGATGCTCGTGTATCCTTGATTGGTCTGTTCAACAATGTCAATCAGCAGAACTTCTCGTTCGAGGATATCTTGGGCGTTAGCGGACAGCAAGGTGGCGGCGGTCGTGGTCGCCGTGGCGCTGTTGGTCAATATATGGTACGCCCACAGAGCGGTATCGCTTTGGTAAATTCGGTCGGTGCAAACTACTCCGACGAGTGGGGCCGCCGTAACAATGTTAAGTTCCAGGGCTCATTGTTCTTCAACCACACCGACACCGAGAACCATTCTCGCACCGAGAAGTGGTACGAGGCACCGATGCCTATCGGCTATATGTATCAGCTGGGCAACTCGAACACCGTAAACTACAATGCTCGTTTCAATGCCCGCCTCGATTGGAAAATATCTCGTAGCGCATCGTTGATGTCGCGAACATCGTTCTCGTATCAGGGCAACAACCCTAATTCGAACACCGAGGGCTACACCACGGGCGAAAACGAATTTGCCGAGGAGTTGGAGGAGTCGTCGCATCAATCGCTCTCCTACACCAACTCGCACAACCATAGCCACCTCGATGCATTCCGCTTCAACGAGTTCTTGCAGTTGCGCACCAAGTTGGGCAAACCGGGCAGAACGCTCACCGTAGATGGTCGTTTCAACTATCAGAACAACGAGCGCAATCAGTACACTGCGGCTAACGATGCAAATGGTATTCGCTACGACAAGAGCGAAGGCTCGGAGTACCAGAATGCTCTCGGCAACTATTTTGGCGAGGGTAAGTCGTGGCAGGATATGGTTACAAATCCAGCGCTCTACTCTCCACTCTACCAATACATCCACCGCCCAAGCGAGGAGTACACCGTGCGTGCAAATGTAACCTACAACGAGCCTATATCGCAGTATGCGCAGGTATCGTTGCAGTATCGTATGGGATACGAGCACGAGATGAACGACAAAAGTACCTACTACACCGACAAGAACTACAACTATAATCCGCTAACCGACAAGAACGAAAATATGTCGCAGGAGTTCCAGAGTGGTTTCTGGACACACCGTGTAGGTCCGGGTTTCCGTTTTGCAAAGAATAAGAACACCATAGTATTGAATCTCTCCTATCAGCACAGCATTCTCGACAGCCACATCCTAAATAGCGAGGGTGGCGTCAAGGAGCGCATCCATTGGGAGAACAACATCAAGGAGGATTGGATTAAGAGCTTCTCCTACTTCGGTATGGCAAATGTTGCCTTCAACAAGGAGAACACCCTGCGAGTATTCCTCCGTTCGTGGGCAGGCAACCCTTCGGTTACACAGTTGCAGAGCATCTTCGATGTCTCTAATCCGCAATATATCAGCATAGGTAACAAAAAACTAAGCCCTTCATTCACTCACAATGTGAGCGCACACTACAATCTCTCGAAGGTGGATAAGGGTATAACCTTTATGTGGATGTTCTGGGGTCAGATGCAGCAGGATTACATCTCGACCTCGACCTGGAACAACCCTAAGGGTTTCGACCTCCCTGCCGATTTTGGCGACCTTCAAATCCCTACCGACAAGAACGGTAAGGCATATCGCCCGAAGGAGGTTACTTCGTATGAGAATATGGACGGCTACTACCAGGCTCGCACCCATGTCAGCCTCGGTCTGCCATTGTCGTTTATGAAGTGTAACCTCAACATCAAGGGAGGTGTATCGTACAATCGCATTCCGTCGGCAATCTATGTAACTCCGGAGAGTGGTAATGTATTGCAGAATATGATTGACCACAAGTTCCAGACTAACTACGCCAATAACATCGGCTATGATGCGGGCGTAACAATCGGTAGTAACATCTCCGAAAATATCGACTTTACCATTTCGTGGAGTGGAACATACAATCAGGCGTGGAACGATATCGAGGGTGTAGGCAGAAGCGCAAAGAACAACTACTTCAACCACTCGGCAAACGGAAATTTGAAGTGGGTATTCTTGAAGCGCTTGACCTTGACCGCAGCAGTATCGTATGTGCAGTATCTCGGCTTCACCGATAAGTACAACGAGGATTATGTACTCTGCAACCTCTACCTCGGTTGCAAGGTCTTTAAGAACAAGCGCGGCGAGGTGCAAGTGGGCGTGAACGACATCCTCAACCAGAATACAGCGTTTGTTCGCTCGACAGGCTCGGGCTTTACCCAGAATGCGTGGAACAGCTGTATTGGTCGCTACTTCTCGGTGCAGTTCGTCTATAACCTCCGCCATTTCGGCAAGAAGGGCTCAACCAAAATGTCGGACTACAACTACAAGGAGTCAACAGGCTCGGTGGGTGTCAATCGTGGCACCTCGGCAGGCGGTTGGCACGGTTTCCGCAGATAGCCAAACCTGCGTAGAGAACAACTAATATCCATAATATAGTTAATTGAGGGGCGATATCTGTGAGCGATGCGCCCCTCGACTGTATTGCTATCCACGCCTCGACCGCAGAGGAGCTTGGCACCGCCTTACCTACTATATATAGCCACTCCGGGAATGCCTGCGGAGGAAGCGACACTCCGCTAACCAGCAGAAACGGAATCGATAGCCACAAGAGCCAAACAATAGGACTTTCGCGCCGCCGAAAGAGCGAACCAACGGCTTGCGCCAGAAATATCACAGCCAAAAGATATGGCACAATAACTGCCATGCACCGCCACCACGCACCACGCATCGGATAGTCGAATAGGGAGTAATGCACCGTAAGCATAAAGCCCAAAGTAGCACCATAGGTGAGGAGATAGGCAAGAGTGCGACCAATGGTTATAGCAAAAGGCGACTCCGATGCATAGTATTCGCCACGCTCTCGGCGAGTTGCCGAGACCATACCCACGCCCATAAGTGCCGTCTGCTGAACAATCAGCAGAATTATCGCTGGCATCACAAAAATACCATAGCCAAACGAGGGGTTAAAGAGGTTGCGTTGCTCGTAGATTATAGGCGGAGTGTAGGCTCCATTGCGCTCGACGACAATATCCTCGTTAAGTTGCTGAATGGCAGAAACCGCACCCTCGATAACCTCGCGATAGGCGAGAAAATAGCTCGCATCGCCAAGTATCGCCACTCGACTTTGTCGCCCCGACACAACATCCTTTTCAAGGCTTGGCGATAGTGCCACTACTCCCCATATTGCGCGCTCGGCAAGCAACTGTTTTGCCCCCTCCATATCGGCAACTTCGTGGGCGACACGCACCTTTGGCGAGGCATCAACCATTCGCACAAGTTGCCTGCTTATGGCTCCCTGCTCACCACCGACAACTGCAATGGGTACCTCATTCAGCACCTCGCCACCATATCCCAACGAGTAGGATATACCATAGATAAAGAGGGCGAAAACTACTATCAGCGCAACGCCCTCGTCGTGCCACACGCGACGCCACTCATCTTTAATAATTAAGAATTGAGAATTAAGAATTGAGAATTTATTTTTAGACCTCATAGCCTACCCCAAAATTTACGATATATAGCAACTTTTTTCAAACGCCCCAGCACTATCAATGGCAACAAGCAAAAGAGCAACATTGCCCCAATCTTTGGCATAGAGAGCCACCACTCAACACCTCGCACCGCCTGGTCGATATATAGCTCCATAAAGTAGGTATAAGGAAATATCATCGTAAATGGTTGCACCCACCCTATCATTGCCATTGTTGGAAAGGTTACTCCCGAAAATGTGAATGCCAAGACCGAATATCCGCCACCAAGCGAGAGCGAGAGTCGGAACGAGGCGGTCACGGCAACAACAAAAAGAGCCACCGCCTGATAGGCGATAATCAACGCCATTGTCCCAACCGCAAGCATCGCCCAAGAGCCCTGCATAGGTGCTCCAAAAATAGCAAAAACCGACACTCCGACCACTGCCGACAAGAGCCACAAGAGGAGTGTTGTAGGGAAAAGTTTGCCCATAATCGCACCCACCAACGAGCCATTTGCCGAGCGTAGCCACTCAACCGAGGTGGCATAGCGCAACTCCGAGCCTACGGCATAGATTGTCGAGAGCATCGAAGCAATAATCAAAATCATCGTCCAAAAGCATGGTCCGACATAATAGGCGTAGTTGAGCCAAGGATTGAACAGAGCGTAGGTCGTAAAGCCTATCGGCATCGCCTGCGCCATAGCCTCGTCAGGCATTGCGCCACCTATCTCGGCTCGTTGCAGAGCCACCCCTACTCCAAATGAAGTGACCGCCGTCTGCACACCCTTCGACGAGAGCGAAGCAGTTGATATATTTGTGCCCGAGTTGTAATAAACCACCTCGGCCGTTGTGCCCGAAAGGATGTTTTGTGCAAAGTCGTTGGGAATCTCGACAATACCGACAACATCGCCTGCGAGGAGCTTTGAACGAGCCTCCGCCATATCGGCAACCTCCTCGGCAAGAGCCGTTTCGTGCGTAGCACGGAGCATCGACACCAAGCGATGCGAGAGATAGGAATTATCCTCATCGACCACCGCCACGGGCAACGGACCAACCACCTCTTGTGAGAAGAAAAGAGCAAAGAAGAGTATCACGCCAAGAGGTAACCAAACAAGCACCGAGCGATACTCCCTATCTACGGCTATGCGCTCCACCTCACGCCTTGCCGAAGCCGTAACACCTGACCAAAATCGCTTTAAGGTCATCGCTTTTCGGACTTTTCCAACTCAATAATTACACTCATACCCGCTCGCAACGGCACCTCATTGCTCAATGGCTTCATCCGTACCTCGAAGGTGCGAATATCGAAGTCGCCTCGTGCCGAAGTAGCACTCTGCGTGGCAAAGTCCGCCTCTGCCGAGATATAACACACCTGAAAGCCCACCCTCTTTTCGAGTGCCGGCACCTTCGCCTCGAAACGCTTGCCACATCCAACTTGCGGAAGGAGCGTTTCGGGAATATTAAACACTGCTTTTGCGGTTTCGCTCTCGGTAATGGTAACAACAGGATAGCCACTGCCGACAATCTCGCTCTCATTTGCCACAACCGTAGCAACCACGCCATCGGTAGGTGCACAGACCACCCTATCTGCCAAGTATCGTTCAACCTCTTCAACAACGCTCTGTGCCTGACGCACCTGCGCAGCAGCCGCCTCCTTATCCTCGCGCGAAGCACCCTCGACAGCCAATAGATATTGCGCCTTGGCGGCACGCTCTGTCGCTTTCGCCGCCTCCAACGAGGCGTACGCCTCATCTCGCTTTTGAGCCGACACAACACCCTCGGCATATAGTCGTTGTACTCGATTATAGGTCTGACGAGCAAGCTTAACCCCAACCTTCGCCTTCTGCCACATATCGCTTGCCGAACGAATTATAGGTTTACGAGTACCGGCCTTCGCCTTATCGTCTATCGCCTTCGCTCCACTCAACATCGCCTCCACCTGCGAGAGTTTAGCATCGAGTTCAGGGGTTGAAATAACATACAAAGTGTCGCCCTTACGCACCGAGTCACCCTCCTCAACAAAAACCTTCTCTATACGCCCGGCAAGTTTAGAGGCAAGACGCAGAGTGCGACACTCCACAAAACCCTGCACCTCTACCCGACTCTGTCGCCCCCAGCGATAGCCAACAAACACAATTATTGAGATTAAAAGCAACAACACAACTATAAGCGAAACATTTGTCTTTTTCATACATTCATTCGGTTAAAAGAGAGATTTTGCGGTTTTACTATTAAGGTAATTCAAAAATGCATCCACCATGCCGGTTGCCTCCAACAAACGAGCCAAGGCGAGGTCAAATTCGTAGGCAGTTTGCACCCGTTCCAACCTCGCGCGTGAGAGGTTAAGCACGGCATCGACAACATCGGTTGCAGTAGCCATACCTTCACGGAAGGCGTTGCGCTTCGCTCGCAAAAACTCCTCGGCAAAGCGCTCCGACCGCTCCACCGCCGTTACCGTAGCCAGCACAGACTGCACCCCATTATAGAGGCTCTCGACAAGGAGCAAAATATCGCGTTCCGCCTTCTGCTCCAACGCTTCAACTCTGCGCAGTTGCAAGCGTGCAGCCGACACCTTATACTCCTTATTCAGTCCATCGAAAATTTTGAAATTAACACCCACGCCCACCGCCATGCGAGGCACAAGGGGCGAAAGTTGGTGGTTACAAAACACCATACCTCCCATCGCCACAACCTCGGGGAAGAGGTTGGCTCGTTGCAGTCGCAAATTCATCCGTGCCAACTCTCGCATCTTATTCGCCTCGCCAAGTTGCGGATTGTGCAGCTCCGCCATCGCACAAAAATAGTCCAATGGCTCAACCTGCGAGAGAAGAAATAGTGGCGTGGAGGGTTCAATCACATCGGTTGTGCCGAGCGAAGTTTGCAACGCCCTACGCGCTATTGCGAGTTGTAGTTTGGCACGCTGCAAATCACGCTCCGCCTCCGCCAGACGATACTCGGCATATAGGCGTTCGCTCTCCACTGCCATACCCTCCTTTTCGAGCATAGCAACATCGTGCAGATGTTGTCCGACAACTGCGACAGCCTCCTTGCGGATAGCAACACCCCGACTTGCCAACTCCACACCGAAGTAGCGCTCTACAATCTCGACAAGTAGCGCTCCTCGCACTTGTCGGCTCTGTTCGGTGGTGCGTTCCTCGTTGATTTTAGCGGCTTTATTCGCTGTCCAAATCTTTCCGCCTGCGAATATAGGCACAACGATATCCCCACCTAAGAAGGCGGTGTTTCGGCGTTGCAGAGGATATGAGAGGTCCAAGCCAAGAGCCGATAGTCCCTCGCCTACGATAGGTGCAAACGAGGATAGCACAGGGTTGAGGTCTATTTTGATATCCTTATCGAGGTGGGTATATGCTCCCTTTATCGAGATTTGCGGCATAAAAAGTCCTACGGCGGCCTGACGCTCACGATGAGCCGCCTGCTTGGCATAGTCGGTTGCGACAACAGCAGGATTGTGCTCCATTCCGAGCATAAATGCATCACCAAGGGAGAGATGAGTAATTTGCGCCGTAGTACCTATGGTCACCAACATCAAAAAAAGTGTCAAAATTCTTCTCATTTTTCAACCGTTTTTAGTGTCGGTGCGATACCCTCACAGGGTGCTAATCGGAAGTGCAACGCAGTGTCAGAAGCGTAATCTCGGGCGGAGCACCTATGCGAAGGTGGAAACCAACGCTACCAACACCATCGGTAATATAGAGGTGGCTCGCACCCTCATTGTAGAGTCCGCTCCACTCTTTGTACATCAGTTGTGCAGGCGAAAATTGGCAGCCTCCAAGGCGGCCCTTCATCTGCATTGCGTGAACATGACCAGAGAGCACCAAGTCGCCATAACCAAGAGCGGATATTTTTCGCCACAACTGCGGCATGTGCGATACCGAGATATTGAACTTATCGCGTGGAACACCCTCGTAAATTGGTCGCAAATCGAGGGAATCGGCAACATTCGCCGAATGACGATGTTCGAGCAATTCGCGCGAAAAGCCTATGCCCGTCAGCGTTATCGTGTCGCAACCGCGCACTATATATTCGCTGCCATCATCAATAACGCGCCAACCCATCGCTACAACACGCTCCTTGACAAGGCGCGTACTCTCCTCCAAAGGCAACTCCACCGTATCACGAACATAAACACCCGTATCGTGATTGCCAAGCACCGCAACCACCCCATCACGAGCATCTATCGCACCAAGCAGAGTTTGCCTTCGCTGTGTAAGCTCGTCATATCTGGCATTTACCAAGTCGCCACCAAAGACCACAAGGTCGGCATCAAGCGAATTGATTTTTTCGGCCAAACTACGACAAAACTCCTCGACCGAAGTGAGAGCCCCTATGTGCAAATCCGAAAAGAACGCTATGCGGTAGCCGTCAAAGGCTTTGGGGAGTCGAGCCGAAACAATCTCAACACTTCGGACCACCAATACCTTGCGCGTATGTACCACACCGACAATCAAGACCAAAGCAACAATCGTGCAGAGCAATGCTCCGGTAATCCATTTTGCATAGGAGTTTTTGATTGTCAAGATGCCTGCATACAGGGCAAGGCGTGAAAGCGAAAGTAGTGTATAGATGGTCAGAAGCCACATTGTCGGCACCATTGTTGGCGAGTCCATAAGCCTCAATATCGCCATTGCGACATATGGCAATAGGTTCGACACAATAAATAGCACCGCAACTCCTCGGCGTACCCACACAAGGCGACAGGGCGATACATACCTGCGATATGCCACCCAATCTCCCCATACAAGGAGTAGCGATAGTGCTATAATTGCCGCAATAAACATACGCCTCTACTCTTTTCGTTTCGGATTCTTCGGGAACCACCCTTTGCGAACTCTCTCTCGTTGCTCGAACAACTCCTTGATGCTCCAAAACGACGAAGCTCCGACAACTGCCAAGAGCGTCGACCACAAAACATCTGCTACAAGTAACGAGGCTATTGTAGCGATAATACCCGCCAAGCAGAAAACCCACCACGACTTAACACCAAAGTAGTACTCTCCTTTGATAACAAGAGGGTGAAATAGTCCGATAATAAAGAATGTGGCAACACCAATGATTATGCCAATAAAATGCAACTCCATAATTCCATATTTTTTGCAAATATAACAAAAAGTGGCAACCCGAAAGTTGCCACTTGCAAAAAAGTTCTGAATTATCTACTTTTTGGTATCCATCTGTGCCGCCTGCTGACGATACTTCATAATTTTGCTCGCCTCACGCGACACCTTTTCGTCGACATTGTACAACTTCATCACCTTCAATGGTTCGATAACATCAGCAAAGAGCATAATATAGCGCTGCTTTACCGTCGAGGTGAGAACATTGTTTGCCAAACGAGCCGACACCACCGACAAGGCATTCTCGTTGGTAATCTGCTCCTTCTTTATTCGAGCCTCCTTGTTGGAGCCTGTAACACGCTGTATCTCGCCACGATAGCGACGATATACGGGCTCGAACTTTGCCAACTGCTCGTCGGTGAGTTGCAACTCCGTTTTGAGCAACTCCAAGCGAGTCTGCATCAACTGCTCGCGCTTTGCCTTTGCTGCCGCCTTCTGCTCATCGGAGAGTTGTGGCTTCTCCTGCGCAAATACATCCTGTGCAAACATGGTAGCAACAGCCACCAACAAAACAAAAATCTTCTTCATAACTTATTCGATATTAAATTATTAAACCTTTTATGCTACAACGAGTTATCCTCTTCGAGGTAGTAGCAAACATCGACTGCCAACTCACTGACAACCTCATCGGAAGCGCACTGCATCTCAGCAATCAACTCCTCCATTGGCGATAGCGGTTTGGCTATCTCATCGTAGTATTTGACAAAGCCTATAACGCCCACAACAATAACCGCTGCCACCGCCATTGCCGTAGCCCACCGCCACTGTACTCGATACGAGTGGTGTTCCGTAGGGTGAGCAGCCTCGCGCACCGCCATCTTTGCACGATACTTTGCCTGCTCAATAGCCCCCTCCTCCACCTTGTAAGGCACTCTTTTCATCTCTTTCATACTCAATCCTCCATCTCAATAACACTAACCTGCTCCTTTATCCTCTTGACTGCGTAGTGGTAGTTGGTTTTCAGCGTCGAAACACTCTGCCCCGTAGCCTGCGAAATCTGCTCAAACGACAACTCGTCGTAGTAGCGCATATTAAAGACCAATCTCTGCTTGGTAGGCAATGCCAAAATCGCCTTTTGCAGTCGCACGATAATCTCATCTGCCGAAGGCTCAATCTCGTGCTCAAAGGTCGCCAGCAAATCACCACGCAATGAGTCGAGCGATGACAATACCCACTTTTTGCGCCTACGCAACGCCGTTATAGCAATATTCGTCGCTATCTTATACAACCACGCTGTCAAAGAACTCTCGGTTTCACCTCTAAAATCGGCAATCGAAGTGTAGGCTCGCACAAAGGTCTCTTGTAGGAGATCTTCGGCATCCTCGTGGTTAACAACCATACGACGGATATGCCAATAGAGCCTGTCGCCATATTGCTCAATCAGATGGTCGAAAGCCTCGACCTCATTGCTCCTCAATTGAGCAATCAACTCCGTCGTTTTCTCCTTCATTTGTCCGGGTTCACTAATATAGATACCTATTTTTACAAAAGGTTAAATTTCACCTTAACAAAGTTACGATTTTTTTTTCGATTGCACAAAAATGGGGTACAATTTCTTGCACCCCACTATTATTGCTATCGAGAACGAGCAACCCTACTTGCCGCTATTCTCCCACTCGAACGGAGCAAACACCGCACCCGGACTACGCCATGTAGGCTTGCGCATTGCGTAGATTATAAACGGCAATATTATCACTATAAATGCGCCACCAAAGAGCACTGAGTACCAAACAGTTGTACTACCCGTTGCAATTTGTGCTGGCGGAATAAAGCTCAACACAAATGCAAGCAACGAACCGAGAAAACCTACGCCCGCAATAATCCACATTGTGGTATTACCGCCAAGGCGGAATGGACGCTCCTTCTGCGAACGACGATAGCGCAAAACTATTGCCGAGGCGAACATCAGCATATACATCACAAGGTAGAGCAGAGCCGTTAATTGCGACAATATTTGATAGAACGACTGCACCGACGGCATAACCACAAAGAGAAGAGCCAAAAGTGTAACTACAACACCCTGAATAAGTAGAATATTGCGCTGAACACCGTGGTTGTTCTCCTTCTGCAAGAATGGTGGCAGATAGCCCGCCTTGCCAACAGCAAAGATACCCTTCGACGGTCCCGATACCCAAGTAAGCACACCTGCCAACACGCCGAACATCAACGCAATAGCGATAACAGGCGAAGCCCACGACATCTTGAAGTAGGCAAGATAGTTATCGAAGCCTACGAGCAACGACTGAGTCAAATTGACCTCCTTGGCAGGCACGATAAATCCGAGCGAGAAGGTGCCGAAGATGAAAATCAGAACTGTAACGAGTGCGCCCAGCAAAATGGCCTTCGGATAGTTCTTGCGAGGATTATCCACCTCCATTACATGCACACCCATCATCTCCATACCGGCATAGAATAGGAAAATTCCACTTGCCAAAACCAGATTATCAAACTTCGTAAGGTCGGGAAAGAAACCTTGCGACATATCCATATTGTTATGGCCTCCCGTAGCGATGTAGGCAATACCCATAACAATCAGCAAAGCAGCAGGGATAATCGTACCGATAAGTCCGCCCCACTTACTGATTTTTCCTACCCAGCTCAGACCTTTTAGGGCGATAAATGTTGCCACCCAATAGATTGCAAGCACCACAATAAGAGTAAAGACCTTGTTCGAAGCAAGTGCCATATCGTGCGATTGGTCCATACCGATAAAGGCTATCGAAACTGCTCCAAAAGTCAAGACCGTAGGGTACCAAATCGTGGATTGTATCCACTGAATCCAAATCGCCAAAAAACCCATTCGTGCACCCATAGCCTCGCCAACCCAGCGGAATACTCCTCCCTGTTTATCGGAGTACATAGCCGCCAATTCCGCTGCCACAAGAGCCGTAGGAATGAGAAATACTATCGCAGCAAAGAGATAGTAGAATGCCGAAGATAGTCCATAGACCGACTCGGCAGGCAGGCCACGCAGACTGACCACTGCGGTTACATTCATAATTGCAAGGGTTGCCACCGATAGGCGAAACCCTGTCATTGTTGTTTTTTTTGCTTCCATATCATTTAGATTTTTGTTATCGCTTACGACATAGCGCAATAATTAAGCCAAGAACTATTTTGAATAATTATTGGAAATCGTAATTTTATTTTAAATAAAATTGATTACCTTTGTAGCGAGAAGATGTGCTCACACAAAAATAGATGTAGTGCGAGCAGATGCTCAATGTCACAAACAGACAGACCAACAACCTAACATGAGAAATTTTTTGTTTACATTAGCTTGCTTTTTAACACTACTGTTCGTAGGTTGCACCGCAGACTCACCAAGCACAGATTTGCCAGCAGTAGAGAACGGTCCTACTATATTGACACTTTCAACCTCACCGTCACGAACTTCGCTTGGCGATAAGGTTGGAGACGGATATCCCGTATATTGGAGCGAAGGGGACAAAATTGCTGTAAATGGTATCCTCTCACAGGAGGCGGTTATCAATTCTCAAAACAGAGCAGAGGCAAAGTTTACCATTGATGGAAAATTGAGTTACCCACTCAATATCACCTACCCTTACACCTCGACAACCACCGCCACTGCGCCCAAGGTTGTTATCCCCACCACTCAAAACTACACCGAAGGCTCTTTTGAGCGCGAAAGCGCACCCATGTGTGGCTACACCACAAACAAAACCCAGTCTATCGCGATGAAACATCTGGTAGGTGTATTGAAATTTCCCGTTATAAACAACCTGACAAACACCGTTATACTCGATAGAATTGTCATAACATCGATAGATGGGGCAAAAATATCGGGCGAATTCGAGGTTAATTGTAGCACAGGCTCGATTAAGGCGTGCGATAACTCATCAAACTCCATAACATATACTTTACCCGAGAATTTCGCGCTTTCGCCAGACAAGACAAGCAACTTCTTCGTATCGACGGCAAGTGGCAACCTTGGCAACTGCATAGTTGAGTTCATCGAGAAGTCGGGCGAGAAGATGACAAGCCAATGGAACGGCAAAGATGTCAAGGCGGGAGTTGTAAAAGAGTTCAAGACCATCACCTACAAGCGAGGTATGAGTGTGGTATTGGCGCCAATGGGCATCGATAATGACTCCTTCCTTATATTCTACACCACTATCGAAGGTCATGTAAAGGATTCTAATGGCAAGCCTATATCAGGCGTAGCCGTATCGGATGGCTTTTCGGTGGTTGCAACTAACTCTCAGGGCTACTACAAGCTTGACAATGTATCAACAGATACCCACTACATCTACATCTCAATACCGGCAGAGTATGAGGTGCCTACCAACGAGTTTGGTCAGCCTTGCTTCTACAAGCCATATCCTGATAGCGGCAACATCTACAACTTCTCCCTAACCCCATTGAGCGGCGGCAAAGAGGAGAAGTTTGCACTCTTTACATTTGCAGACCCACAGGTATCCAAGACAACAACATTAAATCGCCTACTCGACGAGGCTGTACCAGAGATCTACAAACATAGCCAATCGCTTAAATCGCAAGGCATACCTTGCTATGGAATAACTCTCGGCGATATTATCTCGAATGGAGATGGCACCAACTCGGGGGCCTTCCGCGACGACTTGCGTGATGCATTTGCGATTTCGAGCGTAGGAATGCCGGTGTTCCAGGTTATGGGCAACCACGACAACACCTATTTCAACGCCTCGAACCCTCTCTTCACCGACGAAAGACACTCTTCGTTCGAGTTGAAGGCACAACGCGAGCACGAGGATATGTTCGGACCGGCGAACTACTCGTTCAATCGTGGCGATGTACATATTGTGGGTATGCGCGACATTGTCTATCGAGTCAACCACACCAGCGGAAGTTACCAGGGTGGCTTCCTCCCTTCGCAATTTGAGTGGTTGAAGCAGGATTTGGCTCTCGTACCAAAGGATAAGATGGTGGTACTCTGTGTGCATATTCAGCTATTCAACGGCACATCGAACTATATTCAGGAGGTGCTTTCACTTCTCGACGAGTACAAGGAGGCGCACATCTTATCGGGACACACCCACCGTCAGCAACTCTACGACCACAAGACAAAGAGCGACTCTTCTCACAAGGTTTATGAGCACAACACTTGCGCCGTATGTGGCTCGTGGTGGAGTGCAAACATCGCAGGTGACGGTACACCGAATGGCTACAATGTATTTATTGGCAAAGACAACACCTTCTCCGATTGGTACTATATGGGTTACAGCAGAGAAATGAACGCTCGCTCGCACCAGATGCGACTCTATCGTGGTAATGCCGTTACAGGAGGAAAAGTCGAGGGAACAAACACCTACGGCATAAAGGGCTACTACGCATTCAACTATGCCGACGATGTTCTCTTGGCGAATGTCTATAACGCCGACAGTGAATGGAAAATCGAGGTTTATGAAGATGGGGTTTATTCGGGCGATATGACCCAAGCGAGCACATCGACACAGAGCTTCTCGGCACTTATAGGCGACTACTCGTACGATAACCCGCGTCGAGCTGGCGAGAGTGTGAATACAGGAACCGACTTCTATGCAACAGGCCTACACCTGGGAGTTTTGGGCAGATGGAGTAGCAGCAAGAACGCACCAGGCAATGGTGCTTACGGCTCTTGCTGGCACATGTATCAATACAAGTTGAAGAACAAAAATGCTAAAATAAAGGTGGTTGCAACAGATCGTTTCGGAAATCAATATACCGAAACAAACATTACGGAAGGTACCGACTACTCTCTCGTAAAAAAACCAGAATAATCAATAATAACTAAAACTGCTATGAAGCAAACTTTCCATCTATTTATCTCTATACTTTGCGCTATTGCGCTATTCGGTTGTCAGAACGACCCAACCGACGCCACTATCGGCAGAGGTGGCGAAACCACAATCTCTATCTCGTTAGAGCCTTCGCGCACCCACCTCGGAGCAAAGGTAGGAGAAACCTATCCGGTATATTGGAGTGATGGCGACAAGATTGTCGTGAATGGAACTCTCTCGGAAGAGGCTGTTATCAACGCTCAAAACAGAGCCGAAGCAACATTCGGTGTGGACAATTCGTTGAAGTATCCATACCTTATCACCTATCCTTTCACTGCGACCACAACTAGCAACACACCAAAAGTGGTTATCCCAAGTACGCAGCAATATGTAGAGGATTCTTTCGATATGACGAGTGCGCCAATGTGCGGCTATGCTACATCGGAGAGCGAGAATATAACATTGAAACACTTAGCCGGTCTTTTTAAGTTTTCACTTCTGAGTGGCAACAAGAGTGTAGTTCTCGACAAAATAGTACTCACATCGGCAGATGGCGTCAAGTTGGCTGGCGAATTCGAGGTTAATTGCAGTACAGGAACGATGGTTGCTTGCGGAGATAACAGCAGCAGCATAACCTATACCTTGCCAAGTAACTTCACCCTTCCAACCGGCAATGAGAGTGCATTTTACATATCGCTCCCTGCCGGAAATACAGGTAACTGCACAGTAGAGTTTATTGAGAAGTCGGGCGAGAAGATGACCGCTTCGTTGAACAACCGAGAGGTTAAAGCGGGTATCGTAACGGAGTTCAAGACCGTAAATTATCAAACTGGGAAGATTACATTGGAGGCGTTGGATAGCGAGGAGGAGCTTCTCACAATCTACTATCCTACAATCCACGGCTATGTAAAGGATTCGAACGGCAACCCGATTAAGGGCGTTGCCGTAAGTGACGGTTTCCAGGTTGTTGCAACCAACGACAAGGGTTACTACTCGTTGAATGTTACCAAGGACACTTGGTACATCTACATCTCTCTTCCTGCCGAGTACGAGGTGCCAATCAACGAGTATGGACAACCTTGCTTCTACAAAGCGTATCCAAGCCATACTAACCAATACGACTTTACTCTCACACCGCTTGCAGGTGGCAAGGAGAAGAAGTTTGCACTCCTCGCCATAGGTGACCCTCAGCCACGAAATACCACTCAGTTCAACCGCTTCAACAGCGAGGCAGTGCCAGGCATCAAGAAACACGGCAATGAGATTAAAGCAACCGGACTCCATTGCTATGGTATCACCCTTGGCGACATCATTGCAAATAGCGACGGTACAAACACTGAGTCGTTACGCGACGATATGCGCGATGCGTTCGCAGCAGATAAAGCTGGCTTGCCTGTGTTCCAAACATACGGTAACCACGACAACACCTACTATGGTAATGGCGTAACAATCAGCGCTGACGATCGCAGTTCGACCTTCGAGTTGAAGGCTCAGCGCAATCACGAGGAGATATTTGGTCCTATCAACTATTCGTTTAACCGAGGCGATGTACACATCATTTCGATGCGTAATATCATATACCAGCACGATGATACGAGTGGAAGTTATGTCGAAGGTTTCCTCGATCATCAGTACGAGTGGTTGAAGCAGGATTTGGCTCTCGTACCGAAGGACAAGATGGTTATCTTGTGCGTTCATGCGCCGATGTTTAGCCTCTCAAATCACTATATTAAGGAGGTGCATACAATGCTCAACGAGTACGAAAACGCCCATATTGTTTCGGGTCACACCCACTACTCGCAGTTCTACGAGCATATTGCAGAGAACCCGAACACCCCATATCCAAACCTCTACGAGCACAATGTTGGTGCGTTGTGCGGTGTATGGTGGAGAGCTAACCTCGCAGCAGATGGAGCTCCTTGTGGATACAATGTATTCGTTGTTGATGGCAACAAATTTGTAGAGTCGTATTTTATGGGCTACAACGAAGGTTTGGACATCAAGGAGAAGCAGATGCGTCTTTATCGAGGTGATGCCATTACGGGTAGAGCAAAAACAGCAAGCGACACCTATGCAGGTGTTGGCTACTACGCCTTCAACTTCGGCGATGACTATCTGATTGCGAATATCTACAATGCCGACACCAAGTGGGAAATCTCCGTGTATGAGAATGGAGTATATTCGGGCAAGATGGAGAGAATTTCCATAACTAAGCCAAGTGCTTCGACTATGATTGGCAGCTACACACAAGAGGACCCTCGCAGATTAGCAGATGGTGTTGAGGCGTGTGTGGATATGTACACCGCAGCACTCTACTACTGTTACTATTCCGGTCGTGATGCTTGGAAAACTTGTTATCACCTCTACAAGTACAAGGTGAAGGACAAGAACAATTTGCAGAGTGGCAAGATTCGTGTTGAGGCGAAAGACCGCTACGGCAATATCTTTACCGAGACCGAAATAACCGAGGGTACAGACTACTCATTGGTATCGAGAAAATAGATGAAGCGATTTGCACTTGCAATATTTTTAGTAACTCTTTGTTTGGGTTGTGCGCCAAAACAACGCAGGGCAACTCAGGCAAAGAGCTACCGTTTTCAATATATTCAACCTCCGATACAGATTGCTGCTGAGCAACAGGTGGCATATATGCGCGACCACTTCTGGGACAAGTTCGACTTTGCCGACACACTCTACACCACAAAAGCCGATACTACCGAGATGATGCACGCATTTGCCAGCTATGTAGGCAATTTCGTTGGTCCGCTCAACCAAGAGCCAATACGACGATTGATGCAGAAGGCTTCGGTATCGAAAAAGATGTTCGACTACTTCGTAATGCTGACGGAGAAGGTGTTGCACGACCCGAACTCGCCATATCGTAGCGATGAACTCTATATTGCCGTCTTGGAGGCACAACTCGCATCACCCCACTACGACAAGTACGAAAAAATGGCTCCCGAATATGACTTGCGCGTCGTGTCGCAAAATCGCATCGGACAGAAGGCAAACGACTTCGACTACACCAACCGCACGGGGCGCACTCGCAATATGTACTCGCTGAAAAACGACTTCATAATCGTCTATATCAACAACCCTGGTTGCGCTATGTGCCGAGATATCACCGAGGCGTTGAAGCAATCGCAAATCATCACCGAACTGCAACGCAAGGGGCGGTTGAAGGTGGTTGCAATCTATCCCGATGAAAATCTCGACGAGTGGCACAAGCACCTCTCGGATATGCCGTCAGAGTGGATAAACGGCTACGACAGAGGTTGTCGCATCGAGCGCGAAAATCTCTATAATGTGAGTGCAATACCGGCACTCTATCTACTCGACAAAGAGAAAAAAGTTCTTGTCAAGGACTCTACCAATGTCGGAGAGATAGAATATACTCTACAAGTTGAGAGTTGAGAGCATTGAGATAATTGAGGATTGAGAATAATTTTCCCTAACGACCCTAACGCCTCTAACGACTCTAATTTATATATAATAGGTATACTTATCGTTTCTCGGTAAGTATACTTTTTTTTTGCACATATCTTATAAAATTTTCAGTACTTTTTATTGCATAGTACTAAATTTGTTATTATATTTGCAATAACAAACAAAAAAAATGGTATGGAACAGAGATTACTACGCCGTTCACGCACCAATCGCTCAATAGCAGGCGTGTGCGGAGGTTTGGCTGACTATTTGGGCATTGATGTAACCGTATTGCGCGTTATCACACTCTGCTTGATACTCTTTGGCGGTATGTCGGCTTGGGTGTATATCATATTGTGGTTGCTCATTCCAGAGGAGTAGTAACTAATTAGAGGCGTTAAAGAATATATGCCCTATAACCACTATAAAGCAAAATAACTATTATGGAGAATATAAAAATACAGATGCGCAAAGGTGTAATGGAGTATTGCGTACTTGCGATATTGGCAAATGGCGACTCCTATGCGCCAGCGATAATTGCAGAGCTGAAAAATGCAGAGATGATTGTGGTCGAGGGTACGCTCTACCCACTATTGACACGATTAAAGAATGCAGGATACCTGACCTATCGCTGGGAGGAGTCCATTCAGGGCCCACCACGAAAGTACTACACTTTGACCACCGAGGGGCGCAGTCACCTCGAATCGTTAGACGAGGCGTGGGATACCCTCGTGGAGCAGATAAACAACATTCGTAACAAGCACTAAAAACGCAACAACTATGAAACGGATAATTTTAGCAGTGGCAGCAGCAATGTTCTGCTCCACCCTCTTCGCACAAGAGGCAGATAATACCAAGACGGGTATCTTGATTGCCAATGAGCATAAAGTTGTGATGGAGGCCCGCCGTTCGGCAATGGACTTCAACGAGATAGAGGTGTCGAAGGCCATCAGAGTTATTGTCGAGGAGCGCACCACAGGCAATATCATTGTTCGTGCGCCACAGTCGGTTATGCCGTATGTGTCGCTCAAAGTCAATGACGGAACACTTCACGCCACCCTACTCTCGGGTACGCCCGTATCGCGCAACTCGAATGTTTTGGCAGAGGTTTATGTGCCATACAACGGCAAAATCAACGAGATTACAACCTCGGCGGCAGCACGAGTTATCGTAAAGCCAACTCTTTCGTGCAATGAACTCGACTTGGAGGCTTCGTCGGCATCAGTTATCGAGGTTACGACGAGTGCAAAAGAGGTTTCGATAGACGCATCGGGAGCATCGAATATAAAGGCTGAGTTGGCGACTACCGAACTCGATATGGAACTTTCGGGTGCATCGGTGGCAACCCTCACGGGCGAGGTCAAAGATGCCGACATCGAGGTTGCAGGAGCTTCGACCTTGCGAGCTGATAAGTTGCGTACCTCAATCCTCGAACTCGAATGTTCGGGTGCATCGAAGGCTTCGGTTTTGGGCATTCAATGTACCGTGGAGGCGAGTGGTGCATCGGGCGTTGTCGTGGAGTGTTTGTCGCTCCTCAACGCATCGGCTTCGGGCGCTTCATCAATCGTATATAGTGGCGATTGCCAAGTAAATATCCTGAATAATTCGGGAGCAAGTTCAATTCGTAAAAAATAGGAGGAACATAGTATGAACGATATTAAAAAATGCAGTATTTCGGGTGTAGGATTTACCATCGAGAAGGTGGCATACGAGCGTCTTAACGACTACCTCGCATCACTCAAAAAGGCCTACGCCAACAACCCCGACAGCGAGGAGATTTTGGCTGATATCGAGGCTCGCATTGCCGAGTTGATACTCTCGGCACAGAGCGATGCACAATGTGTGGTTTGTCTGCCACTGATAGAGAATATCATTGCTCAACTTGGCTCGCCAGAGGATATTTCGGGTGAGGAGAAGCAACCAAAAGCCGAGAACAACACCCGTATACCTCGCCGACTCTATCGTGATATAGAGAACTCGAAGTTGGGCGGTGTTTGCGCCGGCTTGGCAAAGTATTTCGGCGTGGAGGCTGTATGGCTTCGCTTGGCTATGGCTTCGCCACTTATCCTTGTAGTGATTGGCGCACCACACCTTCATTGGTTGTCGGTGCTTGGCGGAAATCTCTGCGCAGTATTCTTTATGACCTATCTGATTTTGTGGTTTGCCATTCCGTCGGCAAAGTCGGCACGAGAGAAGCTCGAAATGGAGGGAGAACCAATCTCGGCAAAGAGCATTGCTGACCGTCAGGGTGCAACACAGGAGGAGAAGGCAAAGTCGAGCGTTGCTTCGGCTGTAACAACCGTTGGTCGTTTCGTTGTGATTGTAATGAAAGTTTTGCTCGGACTTATGCTCTTTCCGATTGCGGCATTTGTATTCACTATATTGATTATTTTGGCGTGTCTGGCAGTAGGATTCACCTCTCTTCCGCTTGTGCAGTTTGGCGAATTTGGCAACCTACCGGAGTTGTTAGCGGAGTTTGGAGCGCCATTGATGGTATTTAGTATGTTACTCGTACTTATTCCTGCAATTTACATCGGTTATCTCTTCATTGCGCTACTCCTAAATAAAAGACCTCGTTGGTGGGTCTTGGTAGTTTCGATTTTGTTGTGGATATTTGTCTTAATTGGAACATCTATCGCAGGTATCAGCTATGCAGAGAGCTACACCGGCAATATCTTCTCTTCGGATAGCGAGGTGGAGCGCATAATGAAAAAGAGCAACGAAACAAGCCTCTCGCGACAAATTATGGAGGAGTTGAATGAGGAGTTAGATGACGAGGAAAAAGCCCTAATCCAGCAGCTTTTGAACGATAACAACGCAAAATCTATCGACAAATAGACCATAAGCATATCGATAGAGAATGGGTGCCCGACTCGGAAGAGCGGACACCCTTTTGTATTACTTACCACAAACAAAAGAATTTGTATAGCAAGAGGAATTTCAAGGCGGGCGAACTTTTTAATGCGGAGCATACTTGGGCGTATGTGAGCAATTAAAAAGTGAGCGCAACGCAGAAATTACCTTGCTAGACAGATTCTATTTCAGCATTGGCTCGAGCCACTGATAATCGTTGGCAGTGCCACCCAAAACGCCCCACGACTGCAAGGTCTTAACATACTCCAAATCGCGCATTGGAAGACCGTAGCACTCCACCTGAAAACCTTGTGAGTGGCAATAGTCGATAAGCTCTTTGGTTGCTCGGCGCGCCATAGGGCGGATAACTGCATTTTTCACACCTTTAACTTTGTCTACCAACTCGGGAGTATAACGCTTGTGCATAAACTCGAGTGGCGCATCGGTATATTTTGCCGCCTCGTGAAGGAGATTCCACCTGAACGAAGTTACCACATACTTACCCTCCATTCCCATTTTATGCAACAGCTCGATAGTCTTGCGAACACCCTCCAACGGAAGGTACTTCAACTCTACATAAGGCACAAGGTTTGCCTTTTTGCAGATCTTCACATACTGTTTGAAGGTCGCAACATGGTACTTATTCTCGAACTTTTTGTCCCACATCTTGCATCCAGCATCGATGTAGAACTTCTTCAACTCCTTCCAGGTATAGTCGCTAACCTTACCAGTGCCAGTGGTTACGCGGTCAATGGTCTTGTCGTGCATACATACCAACACACCATCTTTGGTCATCTGTACATCGGTCTCCATACCGTAGAAGTATGGCACTTTGGCAGCCTCTTTGAAGGCGATGACAGTATTCTCGGGATAGCGGTGTGAGAGTCCGCGATGAGCCTGCAAGCCAAACTTCACATCACGCCCCTTCGGGAGTGTTACCTGTGCCGAGCCTGCAAAAGCGACAAGTAGTGCAAAGAGTGCAAAAACTAATTTTTTGGTCATATTCTGATAGTTTTGGCTAATTGATAGTACAAATATAGACAAAATCTATCGACAAATAGACAACCATAAGCACTTTTCAGCATAAGACCACCTCAAAGAGGTGGTTTTTTGTTTTATATTTACTATCTTTGGGGGTAAATTTGCATTAACATACTTTATATGGATAATATCAAGTGTATAGGCGTATTGACATCGGGTGGAGATGCACCCGGAATGAATGCTGCAATTCGTGCTGTAACCCGCACCGCCATTTACAATGGTTTGAAGGTTAAGGGCATTATGCGTGGTTATAAGGGATTGATTACAGGAGAGATTGTCGATTTCACCTCGTCGAGTGTCAGCAACATCATACAGAAGGGCGGAACAATTCTTAAAACTGCTCGTTGCCCCGAATTCCGCGAGGCAGAGGGTCGCAAGCAGGCATACGAGAATATGCGTAAGGCTGGAATTGATGCGTTGGTGGTAATCGGTGGCGATGGCACAATCACAGGAGCGCAGACTCTCGCGCGAGAGTTCGATGTGCCTATCGTGGCTCTGCCGGGTACTATCGACAACGACCTCTCGGGAACCGACTCGACCATAGGTTACGACACCGCCCTCAACACCATTATGGAGGCGGTCGATAAGTTGCGCGATACAGCGACTTCGCACGAGAGATTGTTCTTTATGGAGGTTATGGGCAACACCGCAGGCTATCTTGCCCTCAATGGAGCACTCGCATCGGGAGCCGAAGCGGCAATCATCCCCGAAATGGAGACAGAAACTGACCAACTAAAAAACCTTATCGACAACGGTTTCCGCAAGAGCAAGAACTCGGCTATCGTACTCGTTGCCGAGAACCCTGCAACAGGCGGAGCCATGGGCTTGGCGGAGCGTGTAAAGCGAGAGTTTCCGCAGTATGATGCTCGTGTAACCATTCTCGGACACTTGCAACGAGGTGGCTCACCTACCGCAGCCGACCGAATCCTTGCATCTCGATTGGGCGCAGCGGCAATTTCGGCTTTGAAAGATGGACAGCGCAATGTGATGGTGGGTATTCGTGATATGGAGATGGTCTATGTTCCATTCTCGAAGGCACTTGGTCGAACAAAAATGGTAAATAAAGACAATGTAGAGTTAGTAAAGATTCTCTCGATATAAAACAACACCCAACACCCAAACATACAATGAAGAAGGTAATAGGCATTGGTAATGCCCTGACAGATGTATTGGTAAATCTTCGCAACGAAGAGGTTTTGCATAAGCACAATATAGCACGAGGCTCGATGTCGCTCGTAGATACTGCTTTGCAGTCGGAGATTTCGAAGGAGGTGGCAGGACTACCCCACTCCCTCTCACTCGGAGGCTCGGCGGACAACACCATTCGTGCAATGGCACGACTCGGCTCGGAGGTAGGTTTTATCGGCAAGGTCGGCCACGACAATACGGGCGACAGATTTGAGCAGGCGCTGCATAACCTCGGCATCGAGGGTAAGATTTTCCGTGGCGACAGCCCTTCGGGAAAGTGTATTTCGTTGGTTTCGCCCGATGGCGAGCGAACAATGCTCACCTACCTCGGTTCAGCAGCCGAGATGCACGCATCGAACATCACCCCTGCGCTTTTCGAGGGCTACGACTGCCTCTACATCGAGGGTTACCTCGTGCAAGAGCACTCGCTAATCGAAACCGCTATTCGCACCGCTAAGGAGTGTGGTCTGCAGGTGGCTATCGACTTGGCAAGTTTCAATGTTGTGGAAGAGAACTTGGAGTTCCTGCGTGGCATCGTAGCAAAGTATATTGACATCGTCTTTGCTAACGAGGACGAGGCACGCGTATTCTCGGGCGAGGAGGAGCCAATCAACGCTTTGCAGTATATCTCGGAGATGTGCAACCTCGTAATCGTAAAAATCGGCACCAAGGGCGCACTCATCAAGCATAAGGGCGAGGTTATTCACATCGGCATTATGGCTGCAGCCAAGCGCGTAGATACCACAGGTGCTGGCGACTTCTACGCCGCAGGCTTTATGTATGGCTTGTGCG
>JAZQYJ010000014.1:0-1712 GCA_045633465.1 Alistipes sp. | reverse complement strand
TTTGTGCGCGAACATCGTGCTGGTTGAGATATGCAACAACCTCCTCGGCATACTCGTTATACTTCTCCGAGATAGGGAGAACAACTGCCTGGTCTGGTGCGAGCCACAATGGGAACTTACCTGCGGTGTGCTCCAACAATACTGCCACGAAACGCTCCATAGAGCCAAATGGCGCACGGTGAATCATAATTGGGCGGTGGAGTTTATCGTCAGCACCCTTGTAGGTCAAGTCGAAGCGCTCAGGGAGATTGTAGTCAACCTGGATAGTACCCAACTGCCAGCTACGACCGAGAGCATCCTTAACCATAAAGTCGAGCTTTGGACCATAAAATGCAGCCTCGCCATACTCAACAACGGCATTCATACCCTTATCCTTACAAGCCTGGATAATTGCAGCCTCTGCCTTCTCCCAATTCTCGTCAGAGCCGATATACTTGGTCTTATTGTTAGGGTCGCGCAACGAGATCTGCGCTGTATAGTTCTCGAACTTCAAGGTCTTGAAGATGTAGAGAACAATATCCATAACCTTCTCGAACTCCTCCAACAATTGGTCTGGGCGAACGAAGAGGTGGGCATCGTCCTGGGTAAATGCTCGCACACGAGTCAATCCGTGCAACTCGCCCGACTGCTCGTAACGGCAAACTGTACCGAACTCTGCCAAACGAACAGGGAGGTCCTTGTACGAGTGTGGCTTGCTACGGTAAATCTCGCAGTGGTGAGGGCAGTTCATCGGTTTTAGCAAGTACTCCTCGCCCTCGATTGGTGTATGAATTGGCTGGAACGAATCCTTACCATATTTTGCATAGTGGCCCGAAGTTACATAGAGGTCCTTGTTGCCGATTGGAGGAGTAATAACAGGCTGATAGCCATACTGCTTCTGAATCTTACGCAAGAAGCGCTCCAAGCGGTCGCGCAACTCTGCACCCTTTGGCAACCAGAGTGGCAAGCCCTGACCTACACGCTGCGAGAAGGTGAAGAGTTCCAACTCCTTACCCAACTTACGGTGGTCACGCTTCTTTGCCTCTTCGAGCATTGCAAGATACTCATCGAGCATCGACTTCTTAGGGAACGAGACACCATAGATACGGGTGAGCATCTTATTCTTCTCGTCGCCACGCCAGTAAGCACCTGCTACGGCGGTCAACTTTATAGCCTTGATATGACCTGTGTTCGGGATATGTGGACCGCGACAGAGGTCGGTGAATGAACCATTTGTATAGAACGAAATTGTACCGTCCTCCAAGTCCGAAATCAACTCGCACTTATACTCATCGCCCTTTGCGGTGAATGTTGCGAGAGCCTCTGCCTTCGAGACCTCGGTGCGAACGAGTTCCTCCTTCTGACGAGCCAACTCGGTCATCTTAGCCTCGATCTTTGCGAGGTCGCTCTCCAAAATTGGAGTCGGAGCATCTACATCGTAGTAGAAGCCCTGCTCGATAGCCGGACCGATACCGAACTTGATACCAGGATACAACGCCTGCAACGCCTCTGCGAGGAGGTGCGACGAAGTGTGCCAGAAGGCGTGCTTACCCTCTGCGTCGTCCCACTTAAAGAATTTCACGGCGCAATCCTGCACCAATGCGTGCGACATATCTACGGTCGCACCATCTACCGAAGCAGCCAGACAGTCCGCAGCTAAACGAGGGCTGATACTCTCTGCAACTTGGTAGGCTGTTACCCCCTGCTCGAACTCACGAACCGAGCCATCGGGA
>JAZQYJ010000013.1:0-2480 GCA_045633465.1 Alistipes sp. | reverse complement strand
CTGACGTATTCTCTCAAACCTCGGTTACAAACGAGGAGAAGTATAACCATTATCGTGCTCAGTTGAAGCAACGTTTTATGTATTACCCACAGGATGCCTCTGCCAAGGGGTCGCATTTGCCTATAGAGCTTATAAGGGTTGGTGCCAAAGGCGAGGTTACTGCCTATTGGGCCGATGCTACTTGGTGGCAGGGTCATTATATTGCTATGCTTGCATTGGAATACAAAAACTTGCAGCTACAGGGTCGCTCCACCGACTCTACATTGCAGGAGCTGCGTTGGGCGGTGAATACTCTGAAACGGTTAGACTCACATGCCGAAAGCTATTGGAACGGACGCGACACCTTGAACGGATTTTTCCTTCGCGATGATGTGCCCGCCGATTTGAACAACGTTATTAATGTGGATATCATTGATAGCGACTACAAGTCGAAACTTGGCGATACCACCACCCTTAGCAACGCACCGTCGCAGGACCAGATATGGGCTTGTTACCTCGGATTTGCTTTGGTGATAAAACTTGTTGACGACCAGCCTTTGCGCAACGATGTAACCGATTTGGCTCGCAGTTTCGTACGCTGTATGCAAAACGTGAACGACAAGGGCAGCAAAGAGTGGGAGATTGTAAACCCCGTTACCGGACAGCTTATCCAAAAGAGTGGCGACATCAAGTGGTTGCAGCATGGACATGTGTTGGCCGGAGAGTACATCACCGGCGAGGACTTACACTTTGGCAAGTCCGACAACGGATGGTGGCGTACGGTGTGGAGCTTTATGCAAAACAATTGCCTTATGCGTAAGAAGGGCAACTTTGTGTGGTACGGCATATACTGCTGCTCGGTGGTGGGCAACGACTGGGGGCGTGGCGCCGATAATATATACGACTGGATTAAGAAACAAGGCGAAAAGATTGCCGAGATGCGTCCCGATTTGCAACAAGAATTTGTCTTTCCCCATCTGCCGCTTATAGCCGCCATACTACATGGCTACGAGGGAAGCACTCCTATAGCTCCCGAGCTGTATGAGCGTTACCTATCGATGGCACCGCCCGAGGGGGGATACCGTTTGCGTAAAGAGGGCGGGGTGGAGTTCTCGGCAGCACCATGGCATTCGCTTTCGCTTTTCTGCCCATGGCATTTGAACGACTATGGATACTACAATATGTTGGACTACATGCTTCTATATAATGCCTATAACATCGTCTACAACTCTGTCGACCCCGACTTTGCCGTATTCCGCGCCTTGAAAAAACAAAATGATAATACAAATGTTGAACAATAAAATACCAACAATATGGAATCGATAAAAAAGATATACCGAATAGGACAGGGGCCCTCCAGTAGCCACACCATGGCTCCACGCAAGGCTGCCGAGCAGTTTAAGGCTCGCACGCCGCAGACCGCCTCGTATCGCGTTACACTCTATGGCAGTTTGGCCGCCACAGGCAAGGGCCACTTTACCGATAAGGCAATACTCGACTCGTTGGCTCCAAAGGAAGTAGAGCTTGTATGGAAGCCCGAAACCTTCCTGCCGTTCCACAACAACGCCATGCTTTTTGAGGCCTTGGACAATGCCGGTAGCGTGGTAGACAAATGGGAGATTTACAGTGTGGGCGGTGGAAACCTGGCCGACCAAAACACCCACTTCAGCCAAGAGCATCTGTACGAACACAACAACATGACCGAGATACTCAAATACATCGAGCGGCATGGTCTTACATATTGGGAATATGTGCTTAACCACGAGGGCGACGATATATGGGACTTTCTCAACGAGCGCTGGAAGATAATGCAAAACACTGTGGAACAAGGCTTGCAAAACGAAGGTGTGATACCCGGAGGCCTGTGCCTCAAACGCAAGGCTGCAACCTACTATGTAAAGGCTCGCAGCTACAAACCATCGTTGCAAGGTCGCTGTTTGGTGATGGCCTATGCCCTGGCCACCGCCGAGGAGAATGCTGCCGGTGGACTTATAGTAACGGCCCCCACATGCGGCTCGTCGGGAGTGATGCCCGCCGTGCTTTACCATCTCAAAAACAATCACGACTTTTCCGACAAGGCAATACTCAAAGCCATGGCCACCGCCGCTCTGTTTGCCAACGTGATAAAAACCAATGCCTCCATATCCGGTGCCGAGGTGGGCTGCCAAGGCGAGATAGGTTCGGCTTCGGCAATGGCTGCAGCTGCTGCCAATCAGATATTTGGCGGAAGTCCGCAGCAAATAGAGTATGCCGCCGAGATAGCCTTGGAACACAACCTGGGCCTTACATGCGACCCTATTTGCGGCCTGGTGCAGATACCCTGCATAGAGCGTAACGCCTTCGCAGCCCTGCGTGCACTCGAAGCCAACCTCTACTCCATGCTCTCGGACGGTAAGCATATCATAAGTTTCGACAAAGTGGTATATACCATGAACCTTACCGGAAAAGATTTGCCCAGCCTATACAAAGAAACGGCCGAGGGCGGTTTGGCACTACTCAAC
>JAZQYJ010000012.1:0-29536 GCA_045633465.1 Alistipes sp. | reverse complement strand
CGTCGGTTACGAAGACCTGGTTGCAGTAGAGCTGAATTTTATTCTTCTGAATCTCGAAGTTGTTGTGCATGCGAGGGAAGGAGAGGATACCTGTGAGGTGGAACGGATAGTCGATGTTCAGGTGAATTGAGAACAACGGCTCCTCGCTCATAGGGTAGAGTGCCTGGTAGAAGCTCTTGTACTGCTCCTCGGTGATGTCGGCAGGCTTGCGGGTCCACAATGGCTCGGTGTCGTTAATCTGGTTATCCTTCTCGGTGTCGACATACTTGCCATCTTTCCACTCCTTCACCTTGCCAAAGATGATTGGCACAGGCAAGAAACGGCAATATTTGTTGAGCAACTCGCTCACTTTGCTCTCCTCGGCATACTCTGCGCACTCCTCCGAGAGGTGCAAAACGATAGTTGTGCCACGCTCACGCTTCTCCGACAACTCCTCCATCGAGTACTCCGGCGAACCATCGCACGACCAATGCACCGAAGGTTTCTCGTTGTCGTACGATTGAGTGAAAATCTCCACCTTGTCCGACACCATAAATGCCGAGTAGAAGCCGAGTCCGAAGTGACCGATGATAGCCTGGTTTTGGTACTTGGCTAAAAACTCCTCAGCACCCGAGAAGGCGATTTGGTTGATATAGCGGTCAACCTCCTCTGCCGACATACCGATACCGTTGTCGCTAACCGAGAGTGTGCGTTTTTCGCTATCTACTGCGATGCGCACTGCCAACTCTCCTGTCTCGCCGGCGAATACACCGGTTGAGGCGAGTGTACGCAACTTCTGCGTTGCATCCACAGCATTCGATACCAACTCACGCAAGAATATCTCGTGGTCGGAGTACAAGAACTTCTTAATTACGGGGGAGATATTTTCGCTCGTTACCCCAATTTTTCCGTTTTTCATACCTATATTATCTATATTTAGTTATTTCCGTTTGAATAGAAGGTAACTCAAACCTTGTGCCACAACGATATTTCTGCCAAAATGGCAGAAATAAAACAAAAGAATGGCACATGTGCCATTCTTTTGTTGTGGCTATTAGCTTTTAGCCATTAGCCATTAGCTTTTTTAGTTTTCCGTTCTACAAGAATCCCTCCTGTACCAGCCACTCGCGAACCTTTACCCAATCGACATAAGGGCGCGATGTGGTCATTGAACGGACAAGTGGTACGCCCAATGCGCCATCGTCGATATATACATCGGCATGCACCTTTGGCGATTTGGTCCACTTCTTCTGCGTAGGATTAGAATTCACTGCAAAGAGCGGAAGATTGTGCTCCTTGAACCATGCCACGGCCTCTTTTTCAAGCTTTCCGCTACGCATAGTGTAGAGGATAAGGTGATGACCTTGCTCTACTAACTCTTGCAATACGGGCACTGCACCCACATCTTGTCCGATGTATGGATACTCGTGGGTTACGCAGGTGCCATCAAAATCGACAGCTATGTATAATCCTGTATAAGACATTGTGATATGGGTAATTTGTGTTTAGATTCTCTTATTTAAGTAATCCTAACGCCTTGAATATCTTACGCCATCCGTGGTTGTTTTTGTCCGAGCCTGAGGTGTATTGGTAGCGGTAGCTATATCCATACGACTGGCGGGTTTCGCTTGCGCCATTGAGAACAATACACATATTTTTCAACTTGTTCTCTGCATGCAAAGCGTTGATATCAGGCAACTGCTGACGCTCTAACAAGCCCTCACGAACTACATATATGCTCAAATCGGCAACACGGCTGGTAATCATCGCATCGGCAATGATAAGTGCCGGTACGCTGTCGATGATGATGTAGTCGTAGTGCTTGCGGCACTCCTCGAACAAATCGTCCAAACGCTTCGACATCAACAACTCGGCAGGGTTTGGCGGTTGCAAACCTGCATATACGAAGTCGAAGTTCTCATGCAAACCACTGTTTGTGATAATCTCGTTAATATTGGTATCAGCCGAGCTGAGGTACTTGGTTACACCATTAGGGTTGCTGCGCTGACCCATGTGCTTCGACAATGTACGACGACGAAGGTCGAGGTCTACCATCAAAACCTTGTTGCCCGAGAATGCCAAAGTCATACCGAGGTTCATCGAAACGAAGGTCTTACCTGCGTGAGCATTCGACGAGGTAACCAGGATAACCTGCTGCTTCTCTCCGCTCGACATAAAGCCCATATTGGTGCGCAAAATCTTGAACGCCTCCGAAACCTTGTCACGACCACTCTCGCGAACTGCAATCGAGCGGGTGAGGTGTCCCTCATAAATAGGAATATCACCGAGGTATGGAACAGAACAGTGCTTGATAATATCGTGTTTGCCCTGAACCTTCGAGTCGGTAAGTATGAGGATGTAGATAACTGCGAGAGGCAATCCAAATCCTAAAATCAACATAGCCAAGAGAATCAACGACTTGTTAGGCGATACAGGGCGACTTGCACCGAATGCATAATCAACAACTCGTGCAGGGCGCTCGGTAATGGCCAACGAGATGGCGTTCTCCTCGCTCTTGGTCAAGAGGTAGAGATACAGCTCCTCCTTGATCTTTTGCTGACGAGCAATCGAGAGGAACTCCTGCTCCTGCTTTGGCACAGCACCAATCATGCTGTTAATCTTGCGCTCCTCATTTTCCAAGTTCGAGAGTTTAATCTCCAATGCCTTGATGTTTGATGCGAGCGAAGCCAAAATCGCATTCTTGGTCGAGGTGATGTTGTTGTTCAACTGCTGAACGAGAGGGTTGTTCTCGCTATCGTTACCGAGCTTCAAGCGACGGATAACCAACTCGTTGTAGCTGGCAATCTGCGAAGAGATAGCTGCACTGCCATCGAAGGTGGTTGCAGGGATGATGTTCACATCCTTGGCGTTGTCGCTGAGATAGTCGCGGATAAACTTCGACATTGCAATCTGGTTGCTTGTTGCTGCAATCTCCTGCTCGTAGCGCATAGCACCCTCGGTACGACGAGTAGCCTCGGTCTTGATATCTACGATGTTGTTCTTATCCTTGAACGATTTGATGTCGCCATCGATATTGCGCAACTCATCGCCAATAACCTGCAAACGCTCAGAGATGAACTTCGCAGTAGCCTCTGCTACAATCTGCTTGTCATATACAGCGTCGTCGTTGTAAACATCGAGCAATGCGTTGAGTACATCGTCAGCGCGCTGTGGCACAACATCATTGAGCGATAGGTTGATAATCGATGACATCTTGCTTGGAACAGCCATCTTCACCTTATTGCGGTATGCAGTAGCGAGAGTCTCTTTGTTGAGCTTCGACACCTTTACCTTCTTACCCACCATCTCAGGATTGAAGTAGAGGGTAGGATTGATAGTGACCTGACCGATAGGGAGGTTGATAATCTCGCCATATTTTGCCGATACGGTAAAGTGCTTGTCGCTCTTCTTCTCCGCCTTCTCGCTTGCGGTGCGAGAGCATAAGAACTCCGAAATGGTTACACCGTCCTCGCCCAAGAGAGCGGTGAAAGAGCAACTCTTGCCACCCAAATCATCTACATAAACTGCCTCGATAGGGGAGTTCTTGTAGAGAGGAATAGTGCGAAATCTCGACTCCAAGGCGTAGCTGTGAGTGAGGTTCAGACGCTCTACGACCTCCAACATAAGACGACGAGCCTGCAAAACATACAACTCGTTATCTACGCTTCGGCGGGTTGAGATACCAGCGATATCGGCAAATGCCGAGAGCTCGCTGGCTGCGCTACCACGACGAGCATCCTTAATCAATACAGTAGCCTCGCGGTGATATACAGGCGCAGTCGAGAGCAAATAGAATGCTCCAATGCACAAAAATACGAATACTGAAATGCCAAACCAGTACCAATTCTTCAACGACTTATTGAAGAGGTCGCGAAGAGATACCGTACGCTGGAAGATGCTCTCCTCGTGAGGAGTGTGATTTTGAGATATATTTTCCATAGTCAATTATTGTCTTTGTGCGAAGTTAATAATAGTGAGAGTCAACGAAGTTGCAGTGATAAGGGTGCTGACAATCGAGAGCCAGAAAGTTCTGTTCTGGTTAATCTCCGAAGTTGCAGCCTTGTACTTGTTTGGCTGAACATAGATTACATCGCCCTGCTGCAAATAGAACGCAGGCGAGGTCATTTGTCCTCCTTCGAGGAAGTTCAACTCGAATACTTCGTACTTCTTGTCGTCGTTACGACGGATAACGGCAACATTTGAACGGTTACCGTAGATGGTCATATCGCCCGCCATTGCCAAAGCCTCCAAAACTGTAATTTTGTCGCGAGTAATGTCGTACTGACCAGGACGAGCCACCTCGCCAAGAACAAAGAATTTGAGATCGGCAAATTGGATGTTTACGATAGCATCGCTGATATATCCACCATCGATAATCTTCTTTGCAATCTCGTCGGAGAGCTCTTTGCGAGTCTTGCCCTGACATTGAATTTTTCCAATCATTGGGAACTCCAAAAGACCATTCTCGTCAACGGTACGCACCTGCAACGACTGAGCTCCATTTGATGCTGCCGTTGTCAATGGGTTGAACGACAACGCATTGTACGATGTCGAAGTGTTGAATGGCGCTGCCAACTCCGGGTTTTGGCTCGATACAACAATTGTAAGACGGTCGTGTGGCTTGATTCTGATTTGTCCATCAGCAAGCAAGGACTTCACCGACTCCTCCTTGTTGAAATCGTAGACAATTCGCTGCGAAGCGTTGCAACCAACGAGCAGAACCGCAAGCGTAATCATCGATAGGATTTTAGCTGTTTTTTTCATGTTTCTATTGTTAATTTTAATTATCTCCTATTCTACATCAAGAGGGGAATTATACAATTCGAGCGCAAAGATACCATAATATAAAATAAAAAGCAAAGTTTTTGCCATTAAAATTGTGGCGAAAATGCGATTTGTTTTTTTAGATAGTTTTATTTACTTTTGGAGTCCGAAAAAACGAAAAAGAATATGCAACACGCAACTTGGAGCTACGGCGGAGTATTGTACGAGATGAATGTTCGCCAACTTACAGAGGAGGGGACATTTGTTGCCGCAATGCGACATTTACAACATCTTAAAGATGTCGGCATTGATGTCGTTTGGTTGATGCCGATATATCCGATTGGTCGGGTTGAGCGTAAGGGTTCTCTCGGCTCTTATTACTCCATTTCAGACTATTGTGATGTAAATCCAGAGTTTGGCTCAATGGCGGATTTTGATGCCTTTGTCGAGGAGGCTCACAAGCTTGGTATGAAGGTTGTTCTCGACTGGGTTGCAAACCATACGGCTCGCGATGCTAAGTGGTTGAAACATAAACCTGTCAGTTGGTACGAGCGAGATGAAAATGGCGTAGCAAAAGTGCCTTGGGATTGGAGCGATACTGCCAAGTTGAATTATGCTGAAAAGGCAGTGTGGAAGGGGCAAATCGAGGCGATGAAATTCTGGGTTACCAAACATCAGGTTGATGGCTTTCGTTGCGATATGGCAATGCTCGTGCCGTTGGAGTTCTGGCAGGAGGCTCGCAAGGAGTTGCAAAGCGTGAAATCGGATATTTTTATGCTCGCCGAGGCAGAGGGTGCGGAGTTCTTCGATAACGCCTTTGATGCCTGCTATGGTTGGGAGTTGCATCACGCGATGGTCGATGTTGCGCAGGGAAAATCTCGTGTTTGGGAGTTACGAAACAAGATTTGTACGCTACTAAATGACTATTCGCAGAGTTCGATGCATATGACTTTCACCTCAAATCACGACGAAAATTCGTGGAGTGGTAGCGAGCAGAGCCGTTTTGGCGATGCGTTGGAGGCGATGACTGCGCTCACATTCGTTTTGCCTAAGTCGTTACCGCTCATCTATACGGGTCAGGAGATTGGCTACGACCACTCGTTTGCATTTTTCGATAAGGATGCTATGCCGAAATTCGAGCCTAACGATGCGACCGAGCGATATCGTCGTTTGTGCGAGATGAAGCACTCGTTCTCGGCTCTGAACTCAGCCGATAAGGGTGGCTCGTTTGTTGAGATAAACAATAATGCCTCTGACTGTTTACTGACCTTCGTGCGTGAAAATCAGCAGGGTAGAGTGGTATATATTGCCAATCTGTCGCCATATAAAGTCTTTGCTGACTTCCATACGGGCATTTATGCCGGAGAATATGAAAATGTTTTATCGGGCGAGGTGGAACTCCTCTACGAGCATACTTGGGGCGATATGGAGCCTTGGTCGTTCCGTCTTTTGACGCAAAAAAGATAAAATCGGGAAAAAGAGAGCGAAAAGTTTATAATTTAGAAAATTATAATTATATTTGCGCTCAAAGAAAAATATTCCCGATTTTAGCGATGAAAATAGCATTAGCACAACTCAACTACACCATTGGAGATATTGCAGGCAATACCGCAAAAATCATTATTGCGGTGGAGCGAGCAAAGATGGAGGGCGCAGATGTCGTAATCTTTGCCGAGCAGGCATTGAGCGGCACTCCGGCATTCGACCTTCTCCGTAAAACCACATTCTTGGAACTTTGTGACGAGGCGCTCGATGAGATAGCCTCCTATTGCAATGGCATTACAGCTGTTGTTGGTACTCCTATTCTTATGCAGAATGGCTCACAGAGTGCGGCGGTGGTTATCGAGAATGGCAAAATCAAGCGTTATATCACAAAGGCAAATATTACGGCTCGTCGCGAAATGGGCTTTTTGAGTAGTGGCGAGGGTGTAAAGGTTGTACGCATTGCGGGCGAAAAGGTCGCTATCGTTGTGGGCGACGATTTTAGTACGCTTAAAGATGTGGATCACGATGTGGATTTGATTTTCAGTATCAATGCTCGTCGCTATGGTAAGGGCTTGATGTCGTATCGCTACGAAACAATGCACAACCTTGCGTTCGTGGAGTCAAAGACCATCGTTCTGATAAACCATGTCGGTGGCTCTGGCGAAATTGTCTATGATGGTACATCGTGTGTGATCAACGACAAAGGTGATATTGCCTTGTTGATGAAGTCGTTTGAGGAGGATTTTGCGGTATATGACACCTTGGCGGAGAATAAGCCTTGCGAGTTGCCAAAGGAGTTGGAGCGTCACGAGCGTACGGGTTACATCTACAACGCAGCCGTATTGGGGTTGCGCGACTACTTTTTCAAGAATGGTTACACGAAAGCGTGTGTGGGTTTGTCGGGAGGTATCGACTCGGCAGTGGTAACTTGTATTGCCGTCGAGGCTCTTGGCAAGGAGAATGTCTTTGCGTTGTTGATGCCTTCGCAGTTCTCGACCGACCACTCAGTAATAGATGCTCAGCAGTTGGCGGAGAGCATAGGCGTAGAGTATAGTGTATTGCCTATTTCGGAGGCTTACACTTCAATCGTAAATACCTTGAAGCCGGCAATCGGTGGTCACGAATTCGATGCTACCGAGGAGAATATTCAGGCTCGTCTGCGTACCATTATGTTGATGGCGGTGCAGAACAAGAAGGGCTATGTGGTGCTTAACTCGTCGAATAAGAGTGAGAATGCACTTGGAATGTGTACCCTCTATGGCGACACCGCAGGTGCATTCAGTGTTACGGGCGACCTCTATAAGACCGAGATGTTCGACTTGGCTCGCTATATAAACAAAACGAAGGGTGATATAATTCCGGAGAATATCTTAGAGAAGGAGCCATCATCTGAGTTGCGCCCTGGACAGAAGGATAGCGACGAGCTGCCTAAATATGAGGTGGTGGATGCTATCTTGATGCGAATGATAGAGCAGGGACAGCATCGTGAGGAGATTATCAATGCGGGATTCGATGCAGAGGTTGTCGAGAAGATTCACTCGATGGTTATGCAGAACGAGAAGAAACGCTATCAGTTCCCACCTGTATTGCGACTCTCGGCGTGTGCATTTGGCCACGAGCGTTTGATGCCACTTATCAATAAGTACGGAGATTAAGTTCTCTTGCGGTGAAACAGCCAAGTCAAATAGAACATAAAGGCACGGTTGCGCTCGTAGGGCGTAACTTTGTGCGTGTCGATATCGAGGTTATGGAGGCCTGTGGCTCGTGTGCTTCGCGCAAGGCGTGTGCTATGGGGCAGGGTACCACTCGCGAGATTATGGTCTATACCGACGAAGCTCAAAATTACTCTGTTGGTGAGGTTGTAAATGTTTCGGCTCGTCAAAGTATGGGCTTGGTAGCGGTGCTTTTGTGCTATGTAGCTCCGTTGATTGTGCTTGTCGGGGCGTTGGCGGTTGCTATTTCGTTGGGTTGTTCGGAGGGTGTTGCAGCCCTGATTTCGCTGGGTGTAACAGCGCTCTATTTTCTGCTGCTTGCCTTTTTGCGTGAGCGCATCTCACGAAAAGTTGTTTTTACTATTAACAAAATATAAAAAATTAACCTAAAAAAAGAGATGAACACTCTGATTTTTACAATTGTGACACTTTGCGCTGTGGGCGTTGTGGCGGCTTTGATCCTCTACTTCGTGGCGCAGAAGTTCAAGGTGGAGGAGGATCCTCGTATTGACGATGTCGAGAAGATGCTCCCCGGAGCTAATTGCGGTGGTTGCGGCTTTCCGGGCTGTCGCGGTTTGGCTTGTGCATTGGTTGAGCAGGAGGATATCTCATCGCTCTACTGCTCGGTGGGTGGTGCCGACTGTATGAAGGCTGTTGCCGACTATCTCGGTAAGGCAGCGCCTACGAAGGAGCCGCAGGTGGCAACCGTGCGTTGTGGTGGTACTTGCGAGAAGCGACCACGCACCTCGACCTATGCAGGTACCAAGTCGTGCGCTATTGCCTCGGCAACCTATGTGGGCGAAACCAACTGCGCTTACGGCTGTTTGGGTTATGGCGACTGCGTTGAGGCGTGCGCTTTCGATGCAATCCACATCAATCCCGAAACGGGTTTGGCGGAGGTAGATGCCGACAAGTGTACCGCTTGTGGCGCTTGTGTGAAGGCGTGTCCGAAGGGCGTTATCGAGTTGCGCAAGAAATGGCCAAAGAATCGTGCTATCTATGTATCGTGCGTATCGAAGGACAAGGGCGCAGTAACGATGAAGGCTTGTAAGGCGGGTTGTATCGGTTGTGGCAAGTGCTTGAAGGTTTGCGAGTTTGGTGCAATCACCATCGAGAATAACTTGGCATTTATTGACTCTACAAAGTGCCGTTTGTGCCGTAAGTGCGTGGCAGAGTGTCCAACCGGAGCAATCAAGATGATTGGCCTTGCGCCACTCCCTCCAAAGGAGAAACCAGAAACCAAAGAGAACTAAAATTACAAAGCATAATGAAAACATTTCCGATTGGCGGAGTTCATCCGTCAGACAATAAGAAGTGGAGCAAGGCGAAGGCAATCGAAACGATGGAGTTGCCCGATGTCGTGATGATTCCACTTGCGCAACATATCGGAGCACCGGCTACGGCGGTTGTCGCCAAGGGCGATGTCGTGAAGGTTGGACAGAAAATTGCCGAGGCTACGGGCTTTATGTCGGCAAATATCCACGCTCCAATCTCGGGTACAGTTACGGCTGTCGATTTGCAACCTAACGGTCAGGGCTTGCGCCAGATGATGATTTCGATTAAGCGCGAGGGCGACGAGTGGGCAGAGGGTATCGACCTCTCGACCGAGTTGGTCAAGGAGTGCAACCTCTCGGCAGGCGAGATTATCGCCCGCATCAAGGAGTGCGGTATCGTAGGTATGGGTGGTGCAACATTCCCAACTCATGTCAAGTTGTCTATCCCGGAGGGCAAGAAGGCTGAAATTTTGATTATCAATGGCGTAGAGTGTGAGCCATACCTCACCTCGGACTACCGCACGATGTTGGAGCGTGGCGAGGAGTTACTCGTCGGTACTTCGATTTTGATGAAGGCGGTGTCGGTTGAGAAGGCTGTGATTGGCGTTGAGAATAACAAACCTGACGCAATCAAGCACCTTGCCGAGTTGGCAAAGGGATATAACGGCATCGAGGTTAAGGCTCTCAAAACTATGTATCCGCAGGGAGGCGAGAAGCAACTTATCGCAGCCGTTACAGGTCGCGAAGTCCCTGCTCCGCCCGCACTTCCGATTGATGTCGGTGCGGTGGTTTGCAATGCTTCGACTGCTGTGGCAGTCTATGAGGCGGTGCAGAAGAATAAGCCGCTTGTTCAGCGTGTGGTAACCGTTACGGGCAAGAGCATAAAGGATACAAAGAACCTTCTCACTCGCTTCGGAACACCCGTTTCGGCACTTGTTGAGAAGTGTGGTGGTCTGCCCGAGGGCGATAACCGTGTTTTGAACGGTGGTCCTATGATGGGACGCCCGATGTCGAACTTGCAGTCGCCTGTGATGAAGGGCTGTTCGGGCATCACCGTGTTGAGTGGCGCAGAGGCGTTGCGTGGCGAGCCTTCGGCTTGTATCAAGTGTGCAAAGTGTGTTGAGGCCTGCCCAATGGGCTTGGAGCCTTACCTCCTGGCAAAACAGTCGAAGAAGAAGGCTTGGGATGCTATGGAGCAGAACGATATCGTAAGTTGTATTGAGTGTGGATGTTGCCAATTTACCTGTCCTGCAAATCTTCCGTTGTTGGACTATGTACGCCTTGGCAAGCAAACCGTAATGGGTATTATTCGCGCTCGTAACGCAAAGAAATAAAGGAGAAAGAGATATGGCAAACAGAACTATTGTAGCCGCAGCTCCCCATATTCACGGCTCGCTTTCGACAACTAAGTTGATGGGCGATGTAATTATCGCACTGTTGCCTGCGTTGGCGGTGTCGGTCTATGTATATGGCTGGGGCGTGTTGGCAATTACGGCAGTTTCGATTGGCTGCTGTGTGCTTTTCGAAGCGTTAATTCAGAAATTTTTGGTGCGAGGCAAGCAGACCATAACCAACCTCTCGGCTGTGGTTACGGGATTGTTGTTGGCGATGAATATGCCGGCAAACATTCCATTGTGGATTGTGGCAGTTGGTGCATTGGTAGCTATCGGTGTTGCTAAGATGCCGTTTGGCGGTCTTGGTAAAAATCCGTTCAACCCCGCAATCGTAGCGCGCGTATTCCTCTTGATCGCTTATCCTGTGCAGATGACATCGTTTGCATTGCCTTCGACCGAGAGCTTTGTCGATGCCTATTCGGGTGCTACACCATTGGCGGCAGCCAAGGCTGGCTTGTTGAACTTTGCAGAGTACGATATGTTCGGTATGTTCGCAGGCAATATGGCTGGCTCGTTTGGCGAGATTGCAACCTTGGCACTCTTGCTCGGCTTTGCCTACTTGTTGGTGCGTAGAGTTATCACTTGGCATATTCCGGTGTCGATTTTGGCTACCGTTGCAATCTTTGCAGCGCTCTATGGCGCATTTTCGTTCGATACTCCTCACCTTGCGTCAAACTTCGCATTGTTCCACTTGTTGAGTGGAGGAGTAGTCCTCGGTGCGGTATTTATGGCAACGGACTATGTAACCTCGCCAATGACTACCAAGGGAATGGTAATATATGGCGTTGGTATCGGTGCTTTGACTATGATTATCCGCCTGTGGGGTGCATATCCCGAGGGTATGTCGTTCGCTATCCTTATTATGAATAGCGTGGTACCTCTCATAAATAAGTATATCAAACCACGCCGTTTCGGTGCTAAAAAGTAGGAGGGCAACGATATGAAGAGTTCATTGAAGAATATGGTATTGGTGCTTTTCTGCATCACTCTCATCTCGTCGGCTTGTGTAGGTTTGGTAAATATGATTACCGTAGAACCTATCGCAAAGGCTAAGGAGGCGGCAGTGAAGGCGGCATTGGCAGAGGTATTGCCCGAGTTCGATGCAACCGAAAAGAGCGAACATACGGCAGACGAGTTGCTGATTATTGCCTACAAGGCAACCAAGGGTGGCGAGGTTGTAGGCTACGCTATCGAGTCTCAGACAAAGAACGGTTTTAGCGGCTTGGTACGCTTGATGGTTGGCTTTGATACGAAGGGTACGGTTTTGAATGTTAATGTTTTGGAGCAGGCTGAAACCCCGGGTCTTGGTGCAAAGATGACCGAGGAGGGCAATCCACTTGTGGAGAGTGTGAAAGGTAAGTCTGCACCGCAGTTTAACTTCAAGGTGCGTAAAGATGGTGGAGATGTTGATGCCTTGACCGCAGCGACAATATCCTCTCGTGCCTATGCCGAGACTGTGGCTCGCGCCTACTCGGTATTTAAGGTTGTAGCCGGCTGGGAGAAGGATATTCAGGCAACTACGGGTGCATCACAAATAAAAGGTAGCGAGGAGTCCAAGCGTGGAGACTTCGAGCCAAAAAGAGGAAAGGAGGAGTAATTATGGCAAATAAAGTAACAACTTTCTTGAAAGATAAGCTGCTCCTTACTTGGCGTGGCGTTATCAAGGAGAACCCTACTTTTGTGTTGGTTCTCGGTATGTGTCCTACACTCGGTACGACCACCTCGGCAGAGAATGGTTTTGGTATGGGTGTGGCGACTATGGCGGTGTTGATTATGTCGAACATCGTGATTTCGCTTATTAAGAATGTAATTCCCGATAAGGTGCGTATTCCGGCATTTATCGTGGTTATCGCATCGTTCGTAACCGTTATTCAGATGTTGATGCAGGCGTTTGTGCCTTCGCTCTACGCATCGCTCGGCGTCTTTATTCCGCTGATTGTTGTGAACTGCATCATCCTCGGTCGTGCCGAGGCGTTTGCATCGAAGAATAACGCTCTCGACTCGGCTCTCGATGGTGTAGGTATCGGCTTGGGCTTTACACTCTCATTGACCGTTATCGGTGCAGTGCGTGAGGTGTTGGGCAGCGGTGCAATCTTCGGCTATGACCTCGGTTGTGGCAACTATATGCCGTTGGTCTTTGTTCTGGCACCTGGTGGCTTTATGGTGCTCGGATTTTTGATGGTATTGTTCAACAAATTCTTAAAGAAATAGGGCTATGGAGTTATCATATTTTGCAATTATCATAGGTGCGATATTCGTAAATAATGTCGTGCTTGCGCAGTTCCTCGGTATCTGCCCATTCCTTGGCGTATCGTCGAAGGTCGAGACCTCGATGGGTATGGGTGCAGCCGTAACCTTCGTTATGGCGCTGTCGGCTGTGGTTACCTGGTTGATTCAGACCTATATCCTCGTACCACTCGGCATTGAGTATATGCAGACGATAGTCTTTATCCTGGTTATTGCAGCGTTGGTGCAGATGGTGGAGATTGTCTTGAAGAAGGTGTCGCCATCGTTGTACCAGGCGTTGGGTATCTTCCTTCCGCTCATTACCACAAACTGCGCAGTGCTTGGTGTGGCTATTCTGATGATTCAGAAGGAGTTTTCATTATTGCAGGGCGTTGCATATAATGTGGCTACTGCATTGGGCTTCGCTTTGGCGCTCGTAATCTTTGCGGGCTTGCGTGAGCGTATCGAGTTCGAGGAGGCTCCAAAGGCGTTCCAGGGCGTACCTATCGCCTTGATTACAGCCTCAATACTTGCTATGGCATTTATGGGCTTTTCGGGGTTGGTATAATACAAACCATATAATAATTGAGAGAGTCTGGCTAATTCTATTAGCCAGACTCTCTATTATATTTTCTTGATTGCTACTCTTGCAATCCTAACGATTTCAATCTCTCTATTAGATACTCAGGTGCTCGACAAGGTCGGCGAGTTTCGCCATTGAGGAAGCCAAGCCAAGTGTGTCCTGTATTGATAAGAGTACCTGCCTCGTTGTAAATTTCGTAGCGTACCTTAAAGCGTACCATTGGCACCTCTTCGACAATCACTCGCACGGTCAATACATCGTCGAAATAGGCAGGCTGGATATACTTGCAACCCACCTCCAATATTGGCGATATAATTCCTCTCTGCTCCATCTCGAAGTAGGATAATCCCCACTCTCGCAACGCCTCGACTCTTGCCATTTCGTAATAGACAATGTAGTTCGAGTGGTGGACAATACCCATTTTGTCGGTATCCTTGTAGTTTACACGGATTTTTGCATCGTAAGTTACCATAGTAAAATCTCTATTTTTTCTGAGAAGAACTCTCTTTGTTTAATACTCGTGCCCACAATATCACAAGTGGTTGTTTTGCCGTTTATGGTGCATTTGTAGCGACCATCTTTCGGTAATAATTTGTATTGGTCTGCGGTTATTACCCCTTCGCTGTCGGCTATACCTATTATTATATAGGGGTGTCCGAGCATTTGTCGTGCAAGTTCCGTATTGCCCTCGGATAGGGCTTTGCGAATGGTGGTCGAACTGACCTTATTCCCATTATCGGTGTATTGCGCAATCTCGACACCCTCCAACTTGCCACTTTCGACCAAATATGAGTAGTCGCCACCCTTATCTCGCCCAAAGTGGTGGTTGTAGCCAACTACAAGTTGCTTGATATGGAGCAATCCGACGATGTAGCGGTCGATAAACTCCTCGTGTGATAGACGGCTGAATGCCTCGTCAAAGGGTATTACAACCACGTAATCTATGCCTATTTGCTCCAAAAGCGCACACTTCTCTTCAAAAGAGGATAGCAGACGCAATCCCTCGTCGTTGCCGAGTGTAATGCGTGGGTGAGGCTCGAAAGTCAAAACGACGCTCTCCCCTTTGCACTCCTTCGCCCGACGAACAACCTCGTCGAGCAGACTACGATGTCCGCGATGCACTCCGTCGTAGGAGCCCACCGTAGCCACGGCATTGCGAAGCGTAGGAGGATTATCGAAACCCCAAACAACCTTCATCTTTTTGGTTATTGATTGTTATTCTCCTCGGCAGCCTTCACGAAGTAAGCCACCTTTTCGAGGATGGTTGTAATATCGTAGTTCTCGACCACAATTCCCTGTGGGAAATTCATAGGTACCGAAGTAAAGTTTAGCACACCCTTGATGCCGGCATTTATGATTGGCACGGCATACTGTCCTGCCAACGATGACGGAAGAGAGATAATTACGATGCTGATATCGTTCTGCTCGACCACCTCTTCGAAATCGTCTATATGGTAGCACGGAATATCCATTATGGTCTGTCCCACCTTCTTCTCATCGACATCGAATGCTGCCGTAATGCGGATATTCAGCTGCTTCGAGTTGAAGTACTTGGTAATCGCCTGACCAAGGTGTCCCATACCCATAACGGCAACCTTCATTGTATTCTCGCTGTATAGAATAGAGTCGATAAAGTCGATAAGGTCTTTTACATCGTAACCCTTCTTTGTGTCGCTCGAAAAGCCTATCAACATCAAGTCGCGTCGCACCTGCACCGCTGTAATTCCGTGCATACCTGCCAAGATGTGCGAAAAGACATGAGTGATGCCTCGCTTATGGCAAGCGAGCAGTGTTCGACGATACTCACTGAGTCGTTCTATGGTCTTTTCGGGTATTGGTGTTTGGATATTTGACATAGTGTTATTCGGTTGTTATGGTAAAGTTACTGTTGTAATTGACCTTTATCCATTGGTTGTTTATTCGTACTCCCGTAGTTGGGTTGCTCTCGAATGAGTATGGCGTAAGCAGAGGTGTTGAATGCTCTCCCTCTAAGCCGACCTCCATTGTTCCATACAACGACTTAACGAATACTACGGCAGCGTCGTAGCCACGGTAAGCATACAACGATGGTAAGGCGCCAAACTCTTTGGCAAAGCGTCTGTCGAAAGCCTTAATCTTCGGCTCACTGCGACGAGCGTGGTAGGTCGAGAGCATCGTTACATTATTTGTGAATAGTATTGCCCTGTCGATATTGCGATAGCGATTCCAACGATTATTGCCGAATATCACAAATGGCACAACTCTTTGCGAACGAGCCGTCAGAGCAATATTTGCCGAGGCTATGGCGGCAAGGATTCTATCGACCTCAATTTCGTTGTTTGCCGTGATAACTATTACGGTAGGCTGCTCGCCACGCAGGAGTGGCGACATATCGCTTGGCGAAGGTGTTTCGTCAACTTCTAAACCCTCGGCACGCATCTTCTCGCGCTCTTTTTCTCGTTTTTCGATTATCGAAGGGTGCTCATAAATGTATTTATGCTCCACTACATACGAGGTGTCTTTGAGCATCGAGCGCACCTCGGCATCAAACTCTTTGTCTATATTGTTGGTTGAGATTATTACTACTCGCTTCGAGCCATCGAACATATTTCGCACCTTATCCAACTTTGTGCTTTGCGAGGGCGACATCTGAAAGATGTTGTTACCTGCGCTTTGTGTGAGGTTTGCCAATGGTGAAACGACTGGCGTACTCTTGCTTTGTAGGGCGGTTGCTACGGGGATAAGTTCATCTTCATAGATTGGACCAACCACCAAATCGGCCTTTTCAAGAGCTTTCGATGAGATGATGTCTGCTACACGATTGTAGTCGTGCGCAGTGTTGTAAAGCGAGAGATTGACCGAATGACCAGCCATACGCACACTGTCCAAGCCGATGAGGAAACCTCGGTAGAAGTCGAGGTAGTTCTGTGCAGGTTGCTCCTCCGAGCCAAGCGGTAACAAGAGTGCCACCTCTGCCTTGTCGCCCTCGCGCAATGTGCGGAACGATGCTTGCTCCACCATCGGGATTGTACTTGTGGCAATGCTATCTGCTACCGAAGTAACCATCTCCGACTCAACCGGTTGTGCCACCTCTTGTTGTGGTGCCACCTCTTGTTGTTGTGTAACCTCCTTGTTCTTACCCTGGTGTTGTCGTGTATGCTTAGGCTCTGCGCAGAATGGAATCTTGATGCGTTGTCCTGCCTTTAACCCCTCGGCAAGAGCATCGTTTGCCTTGACAATCTCATCAACCGTTGTTCCGTGTTTTCTTGCCAACGAATAGAGTGTCTCGCCCTTCACAACATCGTGAATGGTATATTTTGCTCCGTCAATAACGACAATATCTTGTGCCGAGAGTTCCGACACCACACAAATAAGCAAGAGGGTTAGGATTAGACAGCGTATCTTCATTGAATGTTATTTGAGTCGTAACTTAATCTCGGTAAAAATCTTCTTCGTGTAGTTTGGAAAGTCGCCGTTCATCAGCCAATCGTAGTAGCTTGGCTCCTTGCGGAATACCTCCTCGACGCTCTTGCCTTTGTGCTTTCCAAAGGTTATAATCTCCACTCCATTCTCGTCGTAGCCGATGCGACCTGCAAAGTCGGCAGTCTTGCCACGCGAAGAGAACTCCGAGAGGAAATCGACGCTATTCTCCAAGTCGCCATACTTGTCGAGTTGGGCGCACAACACCTCGTAGGTCGCCATAGTGTCGGCATCGGCACTGTGTGCCGCCTCCAACTCCTTGCCGCAGTAGAAGCGGTATGCTGCAACGAGGGTGCGCTCCTCCTTCTTGTGGAAGATGTTCTGCACATCTACATATTGCGCCTTCTTGAAGAAATCGACATCTACACCTGCTCGCATAAACTCCTCTGCCAACAAAGGCAAATCGAAACGATTGGAGTTGAAGCCACAGAAATCGCAACCTACCATAAACTCGCGCAACGACTTCGCCACCTGGCGGAATGTTGGGCAATCCTTCACATCCTCATCGGTGATATGGTGCACTGCGGTAGCCTCCGCAGGTATGGGTATCTCGGGGTTGATGCGACGAGTGCGAACAATCTGCTCTCCATCGGGCATAACCTTGACCACCGAAATCTCGACAATGCGGTCAGTGGCTATATTGGTGCCCGTGGTCTCCAAATCGAAGAAGACCATCGGGCGCTTCAAGTTCAATTTCATATTGAAATTTAATTGAGAATTGAGGATTGAGAATTTTTCGCTCTCAACTCTCAACTCTCAATTCATTTTTTATGCGTTAATCATCATCGGCATCAACAACATCAATGTCGAAGATGTCTGAACATCATCATAAACAGGCTTGTATACACCGGCACGAGTAGAGTCTGCCAACTCTACCAGGATAGTTGGAGTTTCGAGGTTGGTCAAAATCTCCACCAAGAAGGTCGATTTGAAGCCGATGGTGATAGGTGCGCCCTCATAGCTGCAAGCCAAAGTCTCGTTTGCCGAAATCGAGAAATTTACATCCTGTGCGGCCAAAACAACTTTGTTGTTTGCAATATCCAAGCGGATGAGGTTTGTCGAAGGGTTCGAGCATACTGCTACACGCTTGATTGCGTTCAACAAACCAATACGGTCAACGAGCAATTTGTTAGGGTTAGCCTGTGGAATAACCACATTGTAGTTAGGGTATGCACCCTCGATAAGACGGCAAACCAAAGTGCTTGACGAGAGCTCGAATACAACATTCTTCTGGTCGAAGGTCATCTTCACCTCGCCCTCCTCCTTCAAGAGTATATTCTTCAACAAGTTTGCAGGCTTCTTTGGCAAGATAAATGCAGCCTTCACACCACAAGCGCACTCCACGGTGTGCTTAACCAACTTGTGAGCATCGGTAGCTACACAAGTTAGCTCGTTCTCGTCGAGGTTGAAATATACTCCATTCATTACAGGGCGCAACTCATCGTCTGCCGTAGCAAAGAGGGTTTTGTTGATTCCATTTACCAAAACATCCACATCGAGCGATACCTCGGTCTTCTCTGCCGACAAATCGTGTGTCTGCGGATAGCTTACAGGGTTCGCTCCCGGCACAGACGAGTGACCAGTGCTCCAAGCAATGTTAATCTCCCAATTGCTATCATTCACTTCGAGTGTGAGAGGCATCTCCGAACACTCCTTCAATACATCGAGCATCAACTTTGCAGGTGCTGCTACTGTTCCCTCCTTCTCGACATTGTCTACCTGAATGGTACCTACCAATGTGGTTTCGAGGTCCGAAGTGGTAACCTTCAACTCGTTATCCTTCAACTCCATCAAGAAGTAGTCGAGGATAGGGAGAGTGTTTTTGCTGTTGATTACTTTGCCTGTTGTTGCCAAAAGCGACAACAACGCCGAGCTTGATACTGTAAATTTCATAATTTCTGTTATTTTTATTGTTTGTACTTAATTTATTGTTCTCGTTGTTTTTATTAGGGGCGTTAGAGTCGTTAGGGGCGTTAGAGAATTAAAACCACTCACTACTAACTACTAATTCCTAACTCCTAACTCCTAACTAAATCGTGGCCAGCTTCTCCAATGCCTCCTCAATCATCTGTCGCACAAATGGCTTGTAGTCTGTGCAGGCATCTTGCGCGATGCGCTGAGCAATTATGGTGCATACCGTACCTGCTTTGTGTCCCATCAACGCTGCCAAACCTGCCAAAGCCGAGGACTCCATTTCGAAGTTGGTAATGCGTCTGCCATCGAAGCGGAACGACTCAATCTTCTCGTTAAGGTGCAAATCTTGCGGTTGAAGGCGCACCCAACGGCCTTGCGGAGCATAGAATCCCGGTGCTGCAATGGTGATACCCTCGCGAGTAATATCTCTGAACAACTCGAATAGGCTCTCATCCGCATCTATAAAATATGGCGCTGTAAGTTGCGGATTCCAACCCGTATGCTCCACAAAAGCCTTCTCGATAGTGAGGTCGCAAACATCATTTCGACCTGCATAGTAGTTCAACAAGCCATCAAAACCTACCGATGTGCGCGAAAATACTCGTTCGCCAACCTTTATATCCTCCTGCAAAGCACCCGAAGTACCAAGACGCAGCAAGGTGAGTTGTTTGAACTCATCTTTCACTTGTCGAGTGGCAAAGTCGATATTCGCAAGCGCATCCAACTCCGTAACGACAATATCTATGTTGTCAGTGCCGATACCGGTTGAGAGTACGGTTATGCGCCGACCTTTATAGGTGCCTGTTATGGTCTTAAATTCGCGACTCTCCACGCAGCACTCCTTGTGTTCAAAGAAAGAGGCGACCAAATCGACTCTTCCGGGGTCACCGACCAATATTACGATATCCGAAATCTGCTCGGGGCGAAGATGAAGATGAAAAATCGAACCATCCTCATTTATAATCAGTTCCGATGCCGGAATAACTCTTTTTTCACACATATCGTCAGTATTTTTTAGTTTTAGTCTTGGATATTTGGCATAAAAATAGTACATTTACATCGATTTTCAAAGCAAAACGCAATTTTTTTATTAAAAATAAAAACTACTATCATGACACTTATTAAATCAATCTCCGGAATCCGTGGTACAATAGGTGGCGAAGTAGGCGAAAACCTCACGCCTATTGATGTTGTAAAATTCACTATTGCTTACACTCGTTTTATTGCAAGCAAGAATGGCGCCAAGAAATTGCGCATTGTCGTAGGTCGCGATGCTCGTATTTCGGGTGCGATGGTAAATGACCTGATCGAGGGTACGCTCCTCGGCTGTGGCGTAGATGTTATAAATGTCGGTCTTTGTACCACACCGGGTACCGAGATGGCAGTTATCACCCACAAGGCCGATGGCGGTATCATCATCACCGCATCGCACAATCCAAAGCAGTGGAATGCCCTCAAATTGCTCAACGAGAAGGGCGAATTCTTGAACGCCGAAGAGGGCAAGCAGGTGCTTGCTCTGGCGGAGCAGGATGATTTTCTCTTCCCTGATGTTGAGAATATCGGAAAGGTGATTTCTCGTGAGGACTTCAACCCTACACACATCGACCAAGTGCTTGCGCTTAATCTTGTTGATGTTGAGAAGGTTAAGGCTCGTAAATTTAAGGTTGTGGTGGATGCCGTAAACTCTATTGGCGGTGTTGTGATTCCCGCGCTTTTGGAGAAGCTCGGTTGCGAGGTTGTGAAGCTCAACTGCGAGCCTAACGGGCAGTTTGCACACAACCCTGAGCCACTTCCGCAAAACCTAACCGAAATTTCGGAGGTTATCGTTAAGGAGGGTGCCGATTTGGGTGTTGTGGTAGATCCCGATGTTGACCGTTTGGCTCTCGTGAACGAGGACGGAACAATGTTTGGCGAGGAGTACACTTTGGTTGCCGTAGCAGACTATATCCTCTCGAAAACAAAGGGTAACACCTGCTCGAATCTCTCCTCTTCGCGTGCATTGAGCGATGTAACCGTAGCGCACGGTGGCTCGTATGCTGCATCTGCCGTAGGCGAGGTAAATGTCGTAACCAAGATGAAGGAGACAGGCGCAGTTATCGGTGGCGAGGGCAATGGCGGAGTCATCTACCCTGAGTTGCACTATGGTCGCGATGCTTTGGTAGGTGTGGCACTATTCTTGACATACTTCGCAGAGCAAGGTTGCACGATGACCGAGTTGCGCAAGCATTATCCTGCATACTTTGCCTCGAAGAACAAGATTGAGCTCACCCCTGCGATTGATGTAGATAAGTTGTTAGCGACAATCAAGGAGCGTTATGCAAACGAGCGAGTAAACGATATTGATGGTGTGAAGATTGACTTTGCAGAGCATTGGGTACACCTTCGAAAGTCGAATACCGAGCCTATTATCCGCATCTACACCGAGGCTAAATCGCAAGAGAAAGCCGATGAGGTAGCCGAGAAGTTCATCGCCGAGATTAAGGAGGTAGCGGGACTGTAAACGAGTTAGGAGTTAGGAGTTAGAAGTTATTAAAAACCCTAACGACTCTAACGCCCCTAACGACTATAAATAGACAACTATGCAAAAAGTTAAAGCATACATTTCAGAAAACCGAGAGCGCTTCCTCGAAGAGTTATTCGAGGTGTTGCGCATACCTTCAATCAGTGCGCAGTCGTCGCACAAGGAGGATATGGTAAAGTGTGCCGAGCACCTTGCTGTGGCACTCGCTAAGGCTGGTGCCGACTCAACCGAGGTTATACCTACCGAGGGCAACCCCGTAGTCTATGCCGAGAAGATTATCTCGCCCGAGGCAAAGACTGTACTCGTCTATGGCCACTACGATGTTATGCCCGTAGATCCTCGCGAGGAGTGGAACACCAACCCTTTTGAGCCTACCATCATCAATAACCGCATCTACTCGCGCGGTGCCGACGACGACAAGGGTCAGTCGTTTATGCACATCAAGGCCTTTGAGGCTATGTGTGCCACCGACTCCCTGCCTTGCAATGTTAAGTTTATGCTCGAAGGCGAGGAGGAGATTGGCTCTCCTTCGCTCTACGGCTTCTGCGAGGAGTACAAGGAGAAGCTCAAAGCGGATATTATCCTTGTGTCGGATACTTCGATGATTTCGCTCGACACTCCATCTATCACCTGCGGATTGCGTGGTTTGACCTATATGGAGGTGGAGGTTGTAGGTCCTAATAAAGACCTTCATTCGGGCTTATTTGGCGGTGCAGTGGCAAACCCTGCCAATGTTTTGACTCGTCTTGTAGCATCGCTTGTGGATGAGAACGGACACATTACTATCCCTCACTTCTACGACAAGGTGCGCGAACTTACTGCCGAGGAGCGCAAGGCCTTCAACGAGGCTCCATTCTCGCTCGAAAGTTATAAGCAAGCCCTTGATATTGACGACATTGAGGGCGAGAAAGGCTACACTACAATAGAGCGCACCGGCATTCGCCCATCGCTCGATGTGAATGGCATTTGGGGTGGTTACACCGAGGAGGGTACCAAGACCGTTATCCCTTCCCGTGCCTACGCTAAGATCTCGATGCGACTCGTTCCTGACCAGGACTTCGAGGAGATTGGTCGCCTGTTCGAGGAGCACTTCCGCAACATTGCACCAAAGAGCGTGAAGGTAAATGTGAAGTTCCTGCACGGCGGTGCGCCTTATGTTTCGCCTACCGATATGGATGCGTATAAGGCTGCCGAGAAGGCTGCCGAGGAGGCGTTTGGTCGCAAGCCATTGCCATTCTATTCGGGTGGCTCAATTCCAATCGTCAGTGGCTTCGAGCGTATTCTGGGTATCAAGTCGATTTTGCTCGGATTTGGTCTTTCGGAGGATGCAATCCATTCTCCAAATGAGAGTTATGGTCTTGCACAGTTCGATAAGGGCTTGCAGACAATCCCTCTTTTCTACAAGTATTTCGCGAAGTAGGGGAGGCTGGTTAATTTAGTCGAATTAGGGAATTTAGGGGCAATCCTTAAATTCCCTAAATTCTTTCTACTCTTGTTTGCATTTTGCATTTTTTTATTGTACCTTTGCACCCGCAAATGTGGAGGGATTTGGACTGATTGCAACCACAATAAAAAAGTGCTAAACCGGCAACTCTTTTTGAGGCGTTTCTGCCAAATCCCAACATTGTTAAATTGAGAATTGAGGATTGAGAATTAAGAATTGAGAATTTCTTGTTCTCGCTTTTAACTTTGAATTTTTAACTTTTAACTATATTAAGATATGGGATTTTTATTTACATCAGAGTCGGTTTCTGAGGGACATCCAGATAAGGTGTCGGACCAGATTTCGGACGCTATTCTCGATGAGTTTTTGCGCCGTGATGCAAGTGCGAAGGTGGCTTGCGAAACACTCTGTACCACAGGTTTGGTAGTTGTTTCGGGCGAGGTTTGCTCCGACGCTTATGTCGATATTCAGGGTACCGCTCGCAGAGTTATTGACCGTATTGGTTACAACCGTAGCGAGTTGCAATTCGATGCCAAGTCGTGCGGTATACTCTCGGCTATTCACGAGCAGTCGTCGGATATCAATCAGGGCGTAGTTCGTGCTACCGAGGAGGAGCAGGGCGCAGGTGACCAGGGTATTATGTTCGGTTATGCAGTGAATGAGTCGCGTGAGTTTATGCCTGCGACTTTGATTCTCTCGCATGTTATTTTGAAGGAGTTGGCGGTTATCCGTCGCGAGGGTGAGGTTATGACCTATCTCCGCCCGGACTCGAAGAGCCAGGTTACTATCGAGTATGGCGATGACCGCAAGGCAAAGCGAGTGCATACAATCGTAGTTTCGACACAGCACGACGAGGATGTTGAGGTCGAACAGATTAAGAAGGATGTGTGCAATATCCTTATTCCTCGTGTTAAGGCTCGTTTGGAGAGAGCAAACGACCCATTGGCACAACTTATTGGCGAGGAGTATATCCTCCATGTAAACCCTACGGGCAAGTTCGTTATCGGAGGTCCTCACGGAGATACAGGTTTGACAGGTCGCAAGATTATCGTCGATACCTATGGTGGTCGTGGCGCACACGGTGGCGGTGCATTCTCGGGTAAGGACTCGTCGAAGGTTGACCGTTCGGCGGCATACGCAGCCCGCCACATCGCAAAGAATATGGTCGCAGCAGGCGTTGCAGATGAGGTTCTTGTGCAGCTTAGCTATGCTATCGGTATTGCTCAGCCGTTGTCGGTTTATGTCGATACCTATGGCACCAATAAACTCTCAATTAGCGAGGGTGAGATTGCTGAGCGCATTGGCAAACTGTTTGATTTGCGCCCACATGCTATCGTTAAGCGTTATGGCTTGAAGAACCCTATTTTCGAGCCTACTGCATCGTATGGACACTTTGGCAATCGCCCTTATACTCAGGCTGTTAAGTTTGTTGAGAATGGCGTTGAGGTAGAGCGTGAGGTAGAGTTCTTCGGCTGGGAGAAACTTGACGCGGTCGAGGCTATCAAGGCTGAGTTCGGACTGTAAAATCGTTCTGATTGGCTCTTTTGCACGATTGTGTCGGACGCTGAAATGCTCACATAGGTCTACTATGCTGCGGATTTGTTGCCTAGCTTCGCACAAAATTTCCTCAATCATTTACGATTTTAAGAACGGAAAACTAAAATACCTTAATTGTCAATTATCAATTAAAAAAAAGCTAATGGCTAATGGCCAATAGCTAATAGCTAACAAAAGCGAGAGGAAAAACCTCTCGCTTTTGCTTTACTTGTCGTAGCCGAACAGATTAACCTGAATGATGTATTGCGCTACGCCCTCGTCATTTGGCTCGGTCATAGCTGAACTGAACTTCTCTAAATTAAGATCAAATGAGAGCCTTCCAAAACCATCGGCTGGTCGAGCGATATTCCAATATTGCACATTTATAGGCAACCCCGGACCCCAATTTGCGCGGTCGTAATAGTATGTGCCTGCCTGCTTGTAGGTGTCGGTGTTGCTGTAAAATATATACCCCTTTTCAGCTGCTTTTTCGCCATTTACCACCACTTCGTAGTAGTTATCGTCAAACTCTGCCGCATTGAGTGTCCTGTATCCTGGGCGCTCAACAAAGGTGCCTTGGTCGTGACCATGACCCGTAATTGCAACACGCATTTCGAGTCTCTTGACATTTGCAGGAATCTCGACGATGCGCTCGCCAAGGCGCGTTGCATCTTCGATGTTGTGCCCTTCGACTCCGTAAGCCCAACCACGATAGCCTGAGTTGCCACTCTTGCTCGAATCGTACAACTCGTGCGTAAACACCACATTGCGCTTCGGTGTGCCTTTGTAGTAGTGGAGAGTTATGGTTGTGGTGTGCGCTCTGTTGTCGTTGGCGTCCCAACCACCATAGTAGAGGTAGAATGTTGTCGAGCCCGAAAGCATTGGCAGATACTCGGTAACATCGAGCCAGAAGGTCTTGTTCCAATACTTGCCAAAACTACCGCCATAAGGGGTTATGGCACGAGCAATTTCGTAGCGTTCGCCCGAAGCCTTATCCTCGACAAAGAGCATTGTTGTGTTATCCCACTCGCCGGGTCCTATGTTCCAGGCACCCATACGATATTCGAGTAGTACTCGTCTTACCTCTGATATGTCGTTCGGAAGCTCCATTGAGAATGCCTTGTCTGTGCTTTCACCCCAGCCAAAGAACGAAAGACGATGCTCCTCCGATGTCACTTTTATAGTGGAAATGCTATTTTCTGGACTTATGTAATAGAATGGCTCTTTGTCTAATTGGCGAGTTGTATTATCGTGTTTCTCAGGGTTAAAAGATGGGGCGCATCCAGCCAATGTTAGCATTGCTGAGATAGTGCAGAATAGTAACTTTCTCATAATTTTGATATTTTCTCAACTACAAAATTAGTGATTTGTTCGGAAAATACAAATGCGAACCGCTTTATGGCGTAACATTATGTGTAAAAAAGTTGTCAGATAGAATATTTTTATTATCTTTGCAAAGAATTTGCGCGTGTGTGCGTTGCGCAAGAGTATAATCGGAAAATATACACAAAATATACAAAATCAATCAACTTAAAAACTATGGAAAATAAACTTAAAGAGTTGACCGACCGCCTCTATGGCGAGGGTTTGGAGAAGGGTCGCATCGAGGCTGACCGCTTGGTTGCGGAGGCTAAGGAGAAGGCTGCTGCAATTTTGGCTGAGGCTAAGGCTGAGGCCGAGCAAATCGTAAAGAAGGCTGAGGCTAAGGCTGCCGATACCGAGAAGAACTCGATGACCGAGATTTCGTTGGCAGGTCGTCAGGCTGTTGCCAAGATTAAGAGCGAGTTGGCTGGTGCTATCATCGCAAAGACATCGACCGAGGCTGTTAAGGCTGCTACTGTCGATGCGGAGTTCGTGAAGAAGCTTCTCTTGGAGGTTGCAAAGAATTGGTCGGGTGCTGCCGAGCAGGTATCGCTCAAAGCGTTGCTCCCTGCTGCTTTGGAGGCTGAGTTCTCGAAGGCTTTTGAGGCATCGGCTAAGGAGTTGCTTGCAGCTGGTGTAGAGGTTGGCTACTCGAAGGAGGTTAAGTCGGGCTTCAAGGTAGGCGCAAAGGATGGTGGCTACTACATCTCGTTCACCGACGAGTCGTTCGAGGCTTTGCTCGACGAGTACTTGCGTGAGAAGGTTTCACAGTTACTCTTTGCCTAAACGCTTATGTTTGCAAATTCATATTACGCACTTGTAGCGGGCTTCAAGGAGTATGCACTCGACGGCGAGTTGAAGGGCTTCGATATCGAGGCTATCTTGTCGGAGGTGTTCGAGGTGCTTTCGTCTAAGGACAGAAAGACCGTAGAGTTGCTCTATGCCTACTACGATTGCGAGAACCTTATAAGTCGTCACAACGGCTCTTCGACCTACAATGTGCTCGGTCGTCTTTCGAGCGAGGAGGTTGAGGAGGAGTTGCAGCGTCCGTCACGCCTTATCGCTCCGCTTGCAAAGGTGGTGCGCGCGTATGCTTCGCCCGAGGGTGAGGATGCCGAGGATATGGACCTCACTCAGCCGTTTGCGAAGGCTTTGATGACCGCCTACTACAAGGCTTGTGCGGCATCGGGCTCACGACTTTTGAGAGAGTGGTCTGCGATGGACCGTACCATTCGCAATATCGTGGCTGCGACATTGGCTCGTCAGCAGGGTATAGCGGTGGAATCGGTTGTTGTAGGCGAGGATTCGGTAACCGAGTCGTTGTCGCGCAGTTCGGCTGCCGACTTCGGTTTGCGCGCGGAGTTGCCATTTGTGGAGCAGTTGGTTGCCGCAGTTGCCGATGAACAAAATATGGTTGAGAAGGAGCGCAAAATCGACAATATCCGTTGGGCGGAGTTGTCGGAGTTGTCCACCTTTGACTACTTTGATTTGAATGCTGTCATCGCATATTTGGTGAAGGCGAATATGGTGGCTCGTTGGGCTGCGCTCGATGCGAAGGTTGGTCGTGAGATGTTTGACCGCCTTGTGGCAGAGCTCGACGGCAAGGAAATGATAAATAAATTATAACTACATATCTTAAATGAAAACTACGGGAAAAGTAAATGGTATCATCTCGAACATCGTTATCGTGAAGGCTGACGGAGCGGTTGGACAGAACGAGATTTGCTATGTTTATGCAGGTGAGACCAAAATGATGGCTGAGGTCATCAAGGTTATAGGCGATGACGCCTATGTGCAGGTTTTCGATAGCACTCGTGGCTTGAAAATAGGCGATAAAGTGGAATTTGAGGGACACATGCTCGAAGCAACTTTGGCTCCGGGAATGCTCTCGCGTAACTACGACGGTTTGCAGAATGACCTCGAAAAGATGGACGGCTTGTTCATCGCTCGTGGCTCGATTACCGACCCGGTTGACTTCGAAGCAACTTGGGAGTTCAAGCCGTTGGCAAAGGCTGGCGATAAGGTAACCGCAGGAGCTTGGCTCGGAGAGGTTAAGGAGCAGTGGGTGGCTCACAAGATTATGGTGCCATTCGTTATGACCGGCAACTACACCGTTAAGAGCGTGGTTGAGGCTGGTGAGTACAAGGTAACCGACACTATCGCAGTCGTAACCGACTCGGACAACAATGAGTATAATATCACAATGGTTCAGAAGTGGCCGGTTAAGCAGGCTATCCGTTGCTACACCGAGAAGCCACGCCCATCGCGCGTGATGGAGACAGGTGTTCGTGCAATCGATACCTTCAACCCATTGGCAGAGGGTGGTACAGGCTTTATCCCTGGCCCATTCGGTGCAGGTAAGACCGTGTTGCAGCACGCAATTTCTAAGCAGGCAGAGGCTGATATCATCATCATCGTAGCTTGCGGTGAGCGTGCAAACGAGGTTGTGGAGATTTTCAAGGAGTTCCCAGAGTTGATCGACCCACACACAGGTCACAAGTTGATGGAGCGTACCATTATCATCTGTAACACTTCGAATATGCCGGTTGCGGCTCGTGAGGCGTCGGTTTATACCGGTATGACCATTGGCGAGTACTATCGTTCGATGGGCTTGAAGGTGTTGGTAATGGCTGACTCGACTTCGCGTTGGGCTCAGGCGTTGCGTGAGATGTCGAACCGTTTGGAGGAGCTTCCAGGTCAGGATGCGTTCCCTATGGACCTCTCGGCAATCATTTCGAGCTTCTATGCTCGCGCAGGTTTGGTTAAGTTGAACAATGGCGAGACCGGCTCGGTAACATTCTTGGGTACCGTATCGCCTGCGGGTGGTAACTTGAAGGAGCCTGTAACCGAGTCTACAAAGAAGGCTGCACGATGCTTCTACGCATTGTCGCAGGGCCGTGCAGACTCGAAGCGCTACCCAGCAATCGACCCACTCGACTCGTACTCGAAGTACTTGGAGTATCCAGAGGTTGAGGCATACCTCGGCGAGAAGATTGAGAAGGATTGGGTATCGCTCGTATATCGTGGCAAGACTCTCGTTCAGCGTGGTAAGGAGGCTAACGACCAGATCAACATCCTCGGTGACGACGGTGTACCAGTTGACTACCACGAGCGTTTCTGGAAGTCGGAGCTTATCGACTTTGTTATCTTGCAGCAGGACGCATTCGATGATATCGATGCAAACTGCCCAATGGAGCGTCAGCAGTTTATGTACAAGAAGGTGCTTTCGATTTGTGAGCACGACTTCGACTTCGTAGATTTCGAGGAGTGTTCTAAGTTCTTCAAGGGCTTGATTAACCTCTTCCGCCAGATGAACTACGCGGAGTGGCAGAGCGAGAAGTTCTACGACTACGACAAACAAATTGATGCTTACATCGCTAACCACTAAACCGAGAGAAAAGTTATGACACGAGCATTTCAGAAAATATATACAAAGATTGACAATATCACCAAGGCTACCGTAACGCTTCGTGCAACGGGTGTAGGTAATGACGAGTTGGCTACCGTAGGTGGTCGCCTCGCACAGGTGGTAAAGATTATGGGCGACAGCGTTACCTTGCAGGTGTTTGCTGGTACCGAGGGTTTGGCTACCAACTCGGAGGTTATCTTCCAGGGCGAGCCACCAAAGTTGCGTGTTTCGGACAACTTGGCAGGTCGCTTCTTCAACGCATACGGTGAGCCACTCGAGGGCGGAGAGCCTATCGAGGGCGAGGCACGAGAGATTGGTGGTCCTACCGTAAATCCATTCCGTCGTTTGCAACCATCGGAGCTTATCGCTACCGGTATCGCAGGTATCGACTTGAACAACACCATCGTAACCGGTCAGAAGATTCCGTTCTTCGCCGATTCGGACCAGCCATACAACGCCGTTATGGCGAATGTG
>JAZQYJ010000011.1:0-34462 GCA_045633465.1 Alistipes sp. | reverse complement strand
TGCAGCGAAGTTTTAAGGTTCATTTTAGGTTAGTAGTTTTAGGTTGGTTGAGGAAATCGGAAGGTTGTAGCATTGGGCTACTAAGACTGCGGGAGGTGCTCTCTCGTGAGTCGAACTACCTCCGAAGACCTCATTTTTTTTTGAAAAATCGTTCTGATTGGTGAATTTTGCACCACCCTGCGATAAATCGCTCCTCACATACGCCGAGTATGCTGCGGGGCGATTTTCTTGTTTGGCACAAAATTCCCTCAATCATTGACGATTTTTCAGCGCAGAGGTCGTTCTGATGACCTCTTTTTGCACAAGCCGTCGGACGCCAAAATGCTCACATATGCCAAAGTATGCTCTGCTTTTGTCGCCTAGCCTTGCGCAAAAATAATCTCATCATCGACGATTTTTATTGTTTTTTATAGGGGGCGATTTTCTTGTTTGGCACAAAATTCCCTCAATCATTGACGATTTTTCAGCGCAGAGGTCGTTCTGATGACCTCTTTTTGCACAAGCCGTCGGACGCCAAAATAGATGGCATTTAATGGCATTCGGGCTTTCAGCCCTTAATGACATTTAATGGCAGCGCACTCCAAAGGAGTGCTTAATAAGTGGCACTTTGCCATTCAGCAACCAACGGGAGCGCATGCCATTTTACTGCGCCAATGGCTAAAAGCCAAAAAAAGCCTTCTCCGAAGAGAAAGCCTTGCATATAAGAAAGCATAACAAAGAACTACTTCTTCAAATACCACTTAGTACACAATAAAAAGCAGGGCACCGAAACATTCGATGTCCTGCTTTCATCTGTTTTGTAGAGGGAGGGGGCTATCTCTTTACCCTAACGCCTCTAACGCCTCTAACGACACCAATGCCCCTACTCATATATGCGCTTCTGGCGGATAACCTGACCCTCCTGTTCGATGAAGTAGCGACGCGACTTCAACAAGTTACGCGACTGCAACACCATGGTCTTGGTCTCCGAGATAATACCCAAGAACAACAATCCGGCACGAGAGTTCGACTCGCCTGCGGTGATACGAGCCAACTCCTCCTTGGTCGATTGAGCCAATCGCTCGAAGAGGTTGTCGCGCATTGTGAGCACCTCGTCGATGGTCGAAAAGTCGTTCGAGGTAAACATATATATAATACGCGAGTAGATTTCGTTCACATCGGCATTTATCGACATCAAGTTCTCGGTCTGCACCTGGCTCAATCCGGTGTGGTTGTTGTCGATATGCTCGAACGAAGGTCGGGTGATATGCACCAACGACTTGGTCATCTCGTTCAGGTAGTCGAGAATTTGCACATAGTAGAGCGAGAGGTTCAAGTCCTTGCCGTAGGTCGTGCGCAGTGTTGTGGCAATGGAGTACTTCAAGCGGCGATTCTCCTCGTACATCTCCTCCGCCTGAGCAGAGAGCTCCTTCAACGCCTTGCGATTCTCCTTCATCAATGCCACGATAGTGCGGTTGTAGATGCGTGTTGTCGCCTTAATGGTTTCGGATACGCCTGTCATTGTGTTATTAACAAGGTTTTCGCGTACCTCGGCATCGCTCTTCTTATTCTCCTCTTTCTTCTTTTTAGGCATAAAGTTCGAGTGTATGAACATATAGACGCAGAGGAGGGTTATTGCACCGAAAGCCCAAACCTCGCCCCACATAAGCAACAAGCCGAGCACAAATGCGATGATGAAACCTCCGAAGCCTGTTACGAACCAGCCCAATACTACGGTAAATACACCTGTAATACGATATACGGCACTCTCACGACCCCAAGCCTTATCTGCCAACGATGAACCCATCGCCACCATAAAGCAGACATAGGTGGTCGAAAGTGGCAACTTCAACGATGTTCCGAGGGCAATAAGCAACGAAGCAGTAGTGAGGTTTACGGTTGAACGAATCATATCGTACGGTGCACCGCTATGCTCGATGTCCGCCCACTCGAAACGCTTTTCGATAAACTTCTTTGCCGGCTCCGGTGTAATCTTCTCGAAGAAACGCGATGTATTTACCGCTGCACGAACCAACGCGCGCGAGAATACCGACGACGAGAACTGCTGCTCGCCACCATCATCGCCCGCCGAGGAGAGCGACAACTCGGTCTGCGACACATTCATCGCCTTGCGCGAGGTCCAGAGAGTGGCAACCATAATGATACCCGAAATGACAATATAGATTGTGTTGTTGCTGTTTGCCGCAGGCTCTGCCAAGCCCGTCATCAACAACGACACATCGCCTCCTGCCGCCTTGGTTGTGGTGAATGCCTCCAATCCTGCAATAGGCACACCAATAAAGTTTACGAGGTCGTTACCTGCGAAAGCCAACGCCAACGCGAATGTTCCCGAGAGGATGGTTATGCGCAAGATATTCACACGGAACAACTGCAAGAAGAAGAGCAACAATGCGCAGAATACCCACGCAATGCCAAGCGAAATGAGCAGATGCTCATCCACCCACGCCACGAAGGCAGTGCCTCCGAGTTGCGACTTCAAACCCTTGAAGAGTGCAAAGTAGAGGATTGCCGTGAGCGACATTCCGCACCATATTGCACCGAAGCGGCGCAACATCTTTACATAGCGGAACGAGAAGATAAGTCGCGAAATCCACATCACGAAAGTACCCATCGTGAAGGCGAGAATTACCGAAAGGAGAATACCCGAAACGATACCCATTGCCTTTGCGGTGTTGATGTAGTTGCCCAATTCGAGATACGATATATTAGGGTCTGCACCAATCTTGAAGAGTGCTACCGCCATTGCCGAGCCCAATAAGCAGAATATCAGCGACACGGTTGTAGAGGTTGGCAATCCGAGTGAGTTGTAGAGGTCGAGCAAGATGACATTCGCGAACATCACCGCCACATAGAGCATCATCACCTCCTTGAAGGTAAAGAGTCCAGGGTGGAACATTCCGTGGCGAGCCACATCCATCATACCGCTCGATGTGAGGGCTCCGATAAGGATACCGAACGAGGCTACGATGAGGATTGTGCGGAACTTTGCAGCCCTTGAACCGATAGCCGAGTTAAGGAAGTTTACCGCATCATTGGTAACACCGACATAGAGTCCCGATACGGCGAGGAGCGCAAGAATTGCGACCATTACATAGTAAATCTCTCCCATAAAAAGAGTTGTTTAGGTTATTTCACTCCTACAAAGATAAAAAGTGTTGCCCAAACAGACAACACTTCGAACGAAATTTAACAATTATTTAACATTGTAAAGTGGTTGTAATAGCCGCTAAAATCGCTTCAATATGGCGTAAATCTCGAATGCAAAACCTCCGACAACGAGTATTGGTGCGAGTGTAATTCTGCGCCACGAGAAGATATCGTACGAGAACTCCTCGGGTGTTGCTACTGTGCCGCCAGCCATCAACACAAAGCCCAAAACGATAACCACTGCACCCACAATCATCAGCACATAGTTGCGCATTGTCAAAGGCATCTCCCTGTCGTGCTTGTTGCCCACATTGTTGAATTTTGCGATAATTTTTTTCATATCTTTTTGCTTTTGTTATCTATTTACCTTGTCCGGGAAATTCCCTAAATTCTCTAACGCCTCTAACGCCTCTAACGCCTCTAACTTCCTCTAATACCCTCTAATAAAGGTAAATCTTATTTCCCCTCATATTCACAAAGCGATTAACCACGGGCAGTGTACAAATCACCGCAACAACAACGCCAACCACAACTGTTGTTCCTGCGATAATGCCGGCCTCCTCCCAGCGAGGGAAGATGCCGATGCCCGGCACAAAGTGGTCGAGCGAGTAGAGCGCACCTCCGAGCAGAAGCGATGCTATGATGCCAGCCAAGAGGCCCTGCAATGCGCTACGACCCACAAATGGGCGCATAATAAACCACTTAGTAGCACCCACCGCTTTCAAGGTATTTATCAATTCGCGTTGCGAATACACGGCAAGGCGTACGGTGTTGTTCAGTAATACGAACGACACCACGAGCAGTGCTCCTCCGAATACCACCATTATAAATTGTATGATGTCGAGCGTGGAGTGCATCTCCTCGATAAAACTCTGTGGGTAGGTTACATACGACACACCCTCGATTTTGCGAGCCTCCTCGGCGAACTTTTCGAGTCCCTCCTTGTCCGACGAGAGAGCCGACAGGGTTACATCGTAGCTATCGGGCAGCGGATTTTCGCCCAAGATACCCTTAATATCGACGGCGAACACACGCTTGAACTCCTCGTCTTCCAACTTCGCCTCCTTTGAGACGAATTTCAGCGATGCAACCAGCTCGCTCTCGGCAAGGCGTACCGCCACACTATCGCGTTCCGCCTCCGAAAGACCATCTTTCAACTCCACAATCATCGTCACGCTCTCGCGCATACGCTTTGTGGTCGAGAAGAGGTTTGCCATGATGAACCCGATTGCTCCGAGCAGGAACAACACGAGCGTCATACTTATGGTCGAAGTGGCGTACGAGAAGCGTACCCTACGCGATATGTTTCTTTTTGCAGTTGCCATAATATTTCACGAAAACTATTGTTGCGAGTGCGAAGATAATCAAAATTGAGCAAATAAGCGTTATCGCCTCGGCTAAACTCCAATTTGGGGCGCGGAAACGCCACTCTACGGTGTGCTGACCCTCGGGCAGAACCATCGCACGAAGCAGATAGTCTGCACGGAACGAGTCGCAAGGCTCGCCATCGAGGTATGCTTGCCAACCCTTGTCGTAGTAAATTTCCGAAAATACCGCCACGCCTGTACCACCCGTCAAGGTGTAGTCGTAGCGAAGATAGTTCGGGCGATACTCTTTGAGCTCGATCTCACCTGCACCATCGATGCGAGGTCGTGGTGCGCCAGCCTCGGCTACGGCGGTGGTGCGAAGGTCAATCACACCCAATGCCGCCAACTCCTCATCGGCACTCTCCACAATCTCCATATTGCCCACAAACCACGCTGCTCCGTAGGCTGTTGGGCGTTCGATAACGCCATTTTGGGTGATGAGATATTTGGTGTTGAGCATATCGAGCACCGCCTCGTTGCCCTCGTTGAGATAGTAGTCTATCAAATCCTGATAACGCCCCATCTTTGCTCCGTGGTAGCCACCGATGGAGCGGTGGAACATTGAGGTCGTAGCGTCGTTGAATGGTGAAACGGTGAGGTTGAACACTCGGTAGCCGAGCTCCTTGTCCGCCATAATCTGCCTATCCGCTTCGGTAGGGCGTATCTGGGTATTGCGCTTCTCGATGAAGCTTTCGTAAGGGAGGTAGCGCAGATTTATCGGAAGGATATCCGCCACGATAAGCACCGCTACAAGAGCCAATGCGCCTGTGCGCCACTTTTTATTGATGTGTAGTGTGCCAAGCAGTACGCCGGCTGCCAAGAGGATGTAGAAGGCGGAACGCCAAGCATCGCTTGCGAGAATCGAGGCTCGCTCGGCAGCCATAGCCTCGGCAACGATAGCACCCACCTCGGCATCGCCAAATGCTTTGCCCATCATCGCCACGCTTGCCTCCTCGCCAAAGTCGAACATCTCCGAGCCTGCAACTGCAAAAATCAGACATACGCCTGCGGTAACGCCTGCTGCAATGGAAATTTTGCGAGTGAGGAACTTTTTATCCTCCCACTTTTGGTAGATTTGCCACAACGCCATACCTGCCAAGAGCGGTGCGCTCCACTCCACAACAACCAAGGCAGTCGAAACGGCTCGGAACTTGTTGTAGAGAGGTAGATGGTTGAAGCATAACTCGGTAAACCACATTGCGTGGTAGCCCCACGACATCAAAATAGCCAAGATTGTCGTTGCCAATATCCACCAGCGATTGCGGTTGTCTGCAAGCAGTAGTCCGAGCAGTGCAAGGAAAATCACAATGGCACCGATATATGTTGGACCTGCGGTATATGGCTGTTCGCCCCAATAGGTAGGCAACTGCTGGGCAATCTGCTCGGCATTGCGCTTGCTTGCGCCCAACTCTTTGAGAGCCTCCACCACCTCGCCATCCTTCGAGAATGTTGCTCCCGAGTCGCCACCCACAAAGTCAGGAATAAGCATATTCCAACTCTCGCCAATGCCGTAACTCCACGCTGTGGCGTACTCTATGTCGAGTCCTTGGCGCTCATTATCGACCGCCAAAGCACTTCCGCCACGAGTGGTGTCGGAGGTGTGTTGCATAGTGTAATAGAGTGGGGCAAAATTTGCTCCAAGAGCCAAAATTGCCGCACCTGCAAGCACCGCAGTGCGTTTTGCAAACTCTTTGTAGCGCCTCTCCTTGACGGCATAAACCAACTCCGACACAAAGAGTGCCGCTGCCGCCAAGACGAAGTAGTAGGTTATCTGCGGATGGTTTGCTCCTGCCTCCAACGAGGCGAAGAGTGCGGTCAATGCGCCACCAACCCACATATTCTGTCGCAAGGTGTAGTGTATCGCTCCGAGCATCGCAGGGGCATACGCCAATGCCCACATCTTCGTTATGTGTCCTGCACCTATAATCAGGAAAAAGTAGGTGGAGAGTCCGTATGCCAAGCCCACGACAATGCCTACCCAAGCCGACATACCCATCAGCAGTGCCATCACCCACGCCGACAACATCGCAAAGAACACCATCGAAGCGGGAGTGGCAAAGAGCGATTGCACCCAATCGACTGAGCGTTTGATGATTTGTGCCGGATACTTGATATTGATTTGGTAGGCAGGCATACCCGAGAACATCGCTCCTGTCCACTGAGGGTCCTCGTCGAATTCGGCTCGACACTCGCGAATATCACGGCTCATACCGTCGAATTGGCGGATGTCGTGCTGTGGCAGAACTTTGCCCTCCAACTGCGGAGCAAAGCCGATAACCGACACCACTCCGAAGACCAAAATTGCGACTACCGTTGGTAGCGCTTTACGCAAAATATCCTGTAAAATTTTCATAGATACTCTTAAATAACGCTCAAAGTTAGAAAAAATTTAGATTTTTTTGGGCAACTATCCCGAAAAATAACTATCTTTGTTCGGATATAGGACTTTTATGACTACAACATTGGACCAAATTCGTCGCCCTTTGGGTGATAAAATCGAGGAGTTCAACGCCTTTGTTCGCAAGAATTTTAGCGAGGAGGAGGGTACCCTTATTGGCGATATGCTCGAATATGTCCTCTCGTCGAGAGGTAAGGGGTTGCGCCCCGTGGTGGTGATGCTTGCAGCGGGTGCTACTTCGGCTACGGGCAACTTCGGTAAGCGCACAATGTTGGCGGCTATGTTGGTCGAGATGATTCATGTCGCTTCGCTTATCCACGACGATGTTATCGATGAGTCCAATCTCCGTCGTGGCAAGGCTTCGGTAAATGCTCGTTGGCAGTCACGCAACGCCGTAATCATTGGCGACTATATCCTTGCACGCAATATGAACATTGGCTTGCAAAGTGGTCAGTATGACCTTCTTACTCACATCATCGGTGCGATGTCCACCCTCTGTGAGGGCGAACTTATCCAGAGCGACCACGCCTCGAAGTTGGACACCTCACGCGAGAACTACCTCGACATCATCTACAAAAAGACTGCATCGCTATTCTCGGTATGTGGTTCGGTGGGTGCTTTGTCGGTGGGAGCATCACCCGAGAAGGTTTCGGCAATGCGTACCTTTGGCAAGATGCTCGGTATGGCATTCCAGATTGTGGATGATATTCTCGACTTTGTACCTAATAACAATACCGGCAAGCCTGCGGCCAACGATCTGCGTGAGCGCAAGATAACACTACCGCTGATTGAGGTTTTGGAGCGAGTATCCGACGAGGAGAAGGCGGAGATTATGCACCACCTGCCACTCTGTGCCGAGAGCGAGGAGTCGGTGGCGTTTATCCAACATAAGGTCGAGGAGCACAATGGCGTAGAACTTGCGCGTAAGACCTTACAGGCCTACTTGCAACGAGCAATGTCGGCATTGTCTGTCTGCGAGGAGAGCGACTACCGCAACGCTCTGTTAGCCCTCTGCGAATATGTCGTAGAGAGAGATAGATAAAACGAAAATTTGTGTTTATAAAAATATAACTTTTAACTTTTAATTATTAACTTTTAACTATTCAAGTTATGTCACAAAAACAAAACTCGAATGTGCCGGCAATCATCGTTTGCATCTTGCTCTTCGGTATGATTTCGTTCGTCACAAACCTTGCATCGCCAATGGGCGATATTTTGAAAAACCAGTTCCAGGTTGCTAACTGGATGGGTACTCTCGGTGTATTGTGTAACTTTATTGCATACGCCGTAATGGGTATTCCTGCCGGAAACCTCTTGCAGAAGAAGGGCTATAAGTTCACCGCTTTGGCTGCTGTTGCTGTTGGTTTCATCGGTGTTGCAATTCAGTTTATTGCTGGTAAGTTGACCGGCAATACCGCATTTGGAATCTACCTCTTGGGTGCATTTGTAGCAGGTTTCTCGATGTGTATGCTCAACATCGTGGTTAATCCTATGTTGAACAAGCTCGGTGGTGGTGGTAACCGTGGTAACCAGCTCGTTCAGGTGGGTGGCTCATTCAACTCGTTGATGGGTACAGCCGTAATCTTCCTTACAGGTGTATTTGTTCCAAGCATTGCAAAGGCTCAGATTAGCGATGTATTCCCATTGATGTGGATTGCGTTGGCTATCTTCGCTGTTGCATTCGTTGTAATTTTGCTCACCAAGATTCCTGAGAACCCAACCGTAGGTGCAAAGGTTGAGGAGAAGTCGCAGTATGGCCCAATGTCGTTCCGTCACTTCGTACTCGGAGCAGTTGCCATCTTCATCTATGTAGGTGTTGAGGTAGGTATTCCGAATGTGTTGCAGAAGTGGTTGCAGAATGGCGGTTTGAATGTTGAGTCGGGTGCTGAGGCTATCGCAGGAACAGTTACCGCTACCTATTGGTTGCTTATGCTCGTAGGTCGTCTTTTGGGCGCGGCTCTCGGTGCAAAGGTTTCGGCTAAAACTATGCTTACCGCAGTTTCGGGCGTAGGTTTGGTACTTGTTTTGGGTGCTATGTTCTTGCCTCAGGTTGGTGTTAGCCTCCCTGTATTCAAAGGCACCGCAGGCTTCGGCTTGGCAGAGGTTCCTGTAAATGCAGCATTGCTCGTTCTTTGCGGTCTTTGCACATCTGTAATGTGGGGCGGTATCTTCAACCTCGCAGTTGAGGGCCTTGGCAAGTACACCGAGAAGGGCGCAGGTATCTTTATGGCAATGGTTTGCGGTGGTGGTATCCTCCCATTTGTTCAGAATGCAGTTGTTGACTGGACAGGTAGTTACCTCGTAAGCTATTGGGTAATTGTTGCAGGTCTTGCATTCTTGCTCTACTACGCTTTGGTAGGCTCGAAGAATGTAAACAAAGATATTAAGGTGGACTAATTTTGGGAAAAGCCAATGGCTAAAAGCAAAGTAAAAGTCTGTCATTGCGACAGACTTTTACTTTTTCCACCTCTTGAACGGCATCTTTACAAGAAACGAGTTGTAAAAGCACCTCTTGCCCGTAACCTCGTCGCCTATCCACGATGGTAGTGCAACTTGTTCGTTGCAATCTGCGAGTTCCACCTCGGCAACGATAAGTCCCTCGTTCTCGCCTCGGAACTCATCGACCTCGAAGGTGTGCCCGCCAAACTCGACAATATGGCGCACCTTATCGACCACCCCCGAGCAACGCCCAAGCAATCGTTCCGCCACACCAAGAGGAATCTCGCGCTCCCACTCGAAGCGGCTCAATCCGCCATCTCGGCTCTTGCCCTTAATGGTTAGGATACCTTTATCATCGCACACACGCACGCGCGCAGTAACTTTGCGACTGCACAAGTAGCCTTGCGCAATGCGCATCGAACGGCTCACCTCCTTGCGCCACGACTCATCAGCAGTCAGGTATTTGCGCTCAATCTCCTGCATACCTATCGTGAAGCAACCTCATTCGAATCGTCGGCAATAACGCCCTTTGAGTCCAAAGCCCACATACCCTTCACACGCAACACCTGCTCGATGATGTCGCGAACAGCTCCCTCGCCGCCTTTGTGCTCCGAAACATAGATTGCTGTCTGCAACACCTCGCTACACGCATCGGCTGGGGCTACCGGAATACCCACATAGCGCAACACCTCCAAATCGGGAATATCGTCGCCCATGTAGATGATATTTTCACGCTTTGCACCCGTCTTGGCGATAAAGTCGTCGATAGCGGCAATCTTATCCATACAACCGAGGTAGTAGTGCTCGATGTGGAGTCGACTCATACGGCTCTCCAACGCCTTGCCAAAACCTCCCGAGATAACACCGATATTGAAACCGTGCGATGCAGCGTAAGCCAACGCGTAGCCATCCTTGGCGTAGTATTTGCGAAGGAAATCGCCATCTGCCAACGGAACAATTCCGCCGTCGGTCATCACGCCATCGACATCGAATACGATAGCCTCGACATCGGCTAAAAGTTCTTTGAAGTTTTTGTTCTGTGCCATATATCTTCACTTATTTTATCATAGATTTCTCTCTTCTTAGGCTCGTCGGCTAACATCTTGCGATGGCGTTCGAGCGTTTGTGTATCGCCGCGGCGAGCAGGGCCCGTCTGCGATGCGACAGGGTTTTGCAACTCGATAACTTTCTTTGCGGTCTCCTCGATTACGGGCGCTACAATATCGAACGGAAGTCCCTCCTTTGCCAATACCTCGGCAGCATTGGCGTACATCGCATTTGCGAAGTTGCAGGCGAAAACGCCCGAAAGATGAATCGCTGCTCGGCGTGCCGAGTCGGCAGGCAGGACCTTGTCGGTGAGTGCGTGTGCTACCCCCTCAATAGTGCGCAAGGCGTGGTCCGTTGCCCCCTCTATAAAGATGTATCCCTTCGTGAAATCGACCTTCCGACCAATCGAAAATGTCTGGAACGGATAGAACACCGCACGGTGCTCGTGGGGTGCGAGCGACTCCATTGGGCAACATCCTGCTGTATGGGCAATAACTGCATTTTGGGGGATATGCAAACTTTTTGCACATCCATCTACTGCGTTATCGCTTACGGAAATCAGGTACAAATCCGCTTCGGCAAGCGAGGTGTTGCTCCACTCGGTATGTGCCAACTCGGCAACCTTGCGACCTCGCTCCTCGTTGCGTGCGAACACCTGCACAAGTTGCAACCCCTCAGCCTCAGCCACCGCTTGTGCCAGCGACTCCGCCACATTTCCGCTACCAATTATTACTATTTTCATAAAATATTCATCTTTATTGCGATATAATTATCCCCTATTCGAGTGAAGCACCACCTCTCCGAGCCACCCTCCGAACAGCGATAACGCTTGCAAATTTCGGAGTTCGACATTGGGAAATCTCGGCGGTAAATCTCTGCTTTGCGCCCCTTAATCACTCGCTTAAACGCTGAATCAATCTCGTATATTGCCTCCACTTCGAATGTTCTGCCCAAAACTCCTTCGGGGCACTCGACGGAGAGTGCCACGCCATTGTTTGACCAGACATCGCACTTGCCTTCGAACGCCACCGCCACCATTCGAGCGTGTTGCAACGCCACATCGGGGAGTGTTATATAGCGATATTGCGAAAGGTCGCTCGGTTGTGCGCTCCACTTTGCAGAGTTGCGCTCCTCGACACTCGACGAGAACTCGCCAATGCCGATTGCTATGGCAGTAAGGCGTGGCGCCGAGCCATCAATGTAGATATTCACCTCCTTTGCCTCGCCCGAGAGCGATACAGTTTCGACCGAGCAGTCACCAAACAGGCGAAATGCCTCGTCAACATCGAACAAAGGCGAGCATTTTATGCAAATTTTATCGGCAATGCGCTTCAAAGTCGGCATAAGGGCTACCACATCGGGCGAACAATCCTCCAAGCGTACCAACTTCTCGCCCCTTTCGCCTCGGCGGTCTGGGTCCGAAAAGCACCAATCGAAGTGGTCGGTGCAGTCGGCAAGATACTCCTCTGCCGAGGAGCAAATAACCTCGATATTCTCGGCTCCGAGTCGGCGGAAATTTTCTCGTGCCACCTCGGCAACCATCTCGTTGCGCTCGATTGTTACAACTCGCTTAAATCGTTTCGAGAGGGCATAGGCATCGACTCCGAGTCCGCATGTTAAGTCGAGAACACTCTCGCCCGAGAGCTGCTTGCGGAGAGCACACTCCTCACTCGACGACTGTTCGTAGGCGAGTGTCGGTACTATCGCCTGCACTGCAAAGTACGACGGAAGTTTGGTGCGACACTTTTGCAGATTTTTGACCTGTGTGGCAACAACCGAAGCGTGGGGTATGTGCCCATCGAGGGCTATATCGGTCGGCTTGCGGTTGATATTCGCCTTGATAGCTTCGTAGCACTCTGCGCTACACAGTATCGAAAACTCCTCGGTATTAAACATGTCGCAAATATACAAATTATCCCCCAATTTTCATCTCTTTTTCTCGTTTTGGCAACAGCCACAGCGATAGCGTAGTGAGAATAAACAACGCATACAAGCCCCACATTGCGCCCTCCTCAATAGAGATGTCGAAGTGCCCGTATGGCAACACTGCCGCCCACTCTACAACTCTGTTTTGCAGTGATGCGGCAAATTCTGCCACTACGCCCATAAATGGCAGAGCAAGCGCAACCACGCCGACCAAGACCACAATATTGGCAAGCAGAATAACCGCAGGGTTTATCAAAATTCCGACCAACGAAATAGTCGAGAAGGTGTTTGCCACAAGGGGCATTGTTGCAAAAGTCGAGGCGAGACCAACCAACAAAACTCCGATAATCATATTTATCGCTTTGAACCGAGTGGCCCAAAGGCGATAAAGCGGCATTGCCCATAAGATGATGCCGGCAACCGCAATAAACGATAGTTGAAACGATATATCGAAGAGTAGGTGTGTGTCGAAAATCAACATTACAAAGGCTGTACCTGCCAAAATGTTGATACTTGCATACTCGCGCAACGACGAGAGCGAAAATTGCAGTAGTGAGAACATTATGGCGGCTCGTACCGCACTTGGCGACATTCCGCAGAGCCACACATAGAGCCAAATAAGAGCAACTGCAAGCAACGAGCGCACGACATTGCCGTAGCGCAAAAGTACCAATGGCAATAGCAGCAGATTTACGAGCATAAAGGCTATACCAATGTGTAAGCCCGATACCGCCAAGAGGTGCGACGCGCCACTTGCTGAGTAGTTCTGGCGTAGTTCGGGCGATATCTCACCCCTTTCGCCTGTGGTCATAGCCAAGACCACGGCTCTACCATATCCTTCGGGAAGTGCGCCACGCAGTCGCTCGACTGCCCAATCGTGCAGGGTGCGTTTTTCGGTTGGGATATATTCGTATGTGGCACGATGATTTACCGACACCGAGCCGATAAAACCTCGGTGGTGCATCAGTCGTGCATACTGCTCTCGCTCGGCTCGGAATGGGCGTATCGGAGTGGTCAGGCGAAGGAGGTCACCGGCTTGAAAGTGGGTTAATGAGTCGCCCAAGACGACCACTTTGCGAGTGTTGAGCAAGGCGTCGGTGCAACTCTCTATTGTCGCCTCGGCAGAGGTGTAACCCTTGCGCTCGGCAGACGAGGTTTCGACTTTGAGGAGCATCTCAACAGGTTTTCCGTACTCCACCTCACCGCGATATGATAGGGAATGGAGTAGTGTGCCCACCGCAAAAATCATCACAAAGATTGCGATGTTCTGCCACCACTTTGTCAGGGTAATCACGCCAATAAGCGACACTGCGCAGGCAAGAAAGATGAGCCATACGGGCATCTGCACTGCATCAGCAAAAAAGATACCCATAGCCAATGGTGCGACCACCATTGCCATAGGTATCTTTGCAATACGCTCTCGCAGATTTTCGAAAATAGCCCTCATAACTATCACAAAGATAGTTATTTTTCCGAGAAATCTGCAATAAATAGTTCCCAACCTCGCCAAATGGCGCTCATATTTGCCTTTGTGCCGTTTTCGACTGCCGACATCGCCGCCACGATGGCGGTCATTGTCGCCCCATCGGTGGTCGAAATAGGCTCGTCGGGTGAGAGGTGTGTGGCATTTGCTACGCAACGAATATAGCCCTCGGTGAAGTTCTCCGTGGGCGGAGCGTAGCGGTTGATAATCTCTCTTAGGGTGCGACAACCTCGCTTTGTAGCGTAGGTATGTAGCAACACAAACATAGCTCGGTAGCCCCACTCCACGCTCTCGAATTGGCGAAATGCCGAGTCGGTACTCTCTGCTCGCTCGCCCTTATAGCGGAAGTTCCCAAGGCGGATATTGCCCGGATTATTGTTTCTCAAACCTCTACTCATCTTTGTCATACTTTCCAATCTCCTTCTCTACTTTTCGTTTCACATAGTTGCGTAACCATTCAAAAATTTTAGCATCGCTCAATACCGAGGCATTCTCCAAGAATGACCACATCTCCACTCCGCAAATAGCCCCCGTAAGTATGCGGGTGAGGTTCAAAGTTATAAAGTCGAGAATGCACCACTCTATAAGCCATCCCATCGAGATTGTGAGCAACACAAAACCCGCTTTGCGAATGGTGCGCCACGCCTCGTGCGAGGAGAAGTACCATCGCTCGCCCCTCTGCTTCGCCTCGCAACGGGAGGCGAGAACTCCCGTCACGAAGTCGATGAAGATGAAGGCAAGGGCGCAAAAAATCAAAGGCTTTATCGGTGCAAAGAGTGCCGCTAAACCGAGAATTGCTCCGTTAGCGCATCTGTACATAGCCTCCATTGATTGAGCATCTTTGCAATGCGTCGTTGTTTGGGTTGTACTCGCCAAATTCCGATGCGTGGCTTTTCAAATGGTTTGATAGTCGCCTCAATAGCGCCTGTCGGCGTAGGCGCAACGACTTTTGGAGTGTCTGCATTGCAGTTTTGGTCGAGGAGTCCGCCCTCAAAGAGGAGGAGATTTGCAATCCCAGCGCTCCTGTGCGAACATTCAGTGCAGGCTGAATTATTGTTCGGACTGCCATCGCGAGCGCAGGTGCGACAAAATCGTCGAGAAGAGTCGGATAAGAGCCGTCAAGCAACGCTTCATATAGCTCTGCTCCCACCACCGGCACAATGTAGCGATCTTCTGCCAAAGCGATGTCTGCATCGAGGATAACTTGTGGCGACAGGTACTCGCCATCGCCGAAAGCCAACGAAATAACTTGTTCATTTGTAATTAGATTTTTCATAGGGTTAATTGATAGATTTAGTGCTGTTTTTGCCCAACTCGGCAAGGAAAAGTTGCTGTTGCTCGTCGTTTTCGTCGTAATCCAAGCCATCGGCTTTGCGAGCCTCCCAAACCCTCATATAGGTAGGTTTTGAGCGTGTTGGTGGGCGGTTGATGATTTCGAGTGAGGTGCAGTCAATCTGTAAAATCTTGCTTATAGCGTGAGTAATAGGCTCTAAAAGTTCGCTCTGCTCGCCAAGAATGACGGTGTTTAGTGCCACCTCGTACTCGTGCAGAATGCGCTCGGCACTGAACCCTGTCGAGTAGTCCAGACCGCTCAACGAGCGAAACCACGAGTGCGCCACCACAATATCGCTTGTTGCTTGGTCGTGTAGCTCCTTCCAATCGCCATCATTTTGCGATTCAAGGGGAATGAAGCGCGAGTTGTCGTCGGAGCTTTCGTCACGGATGATAAACATCACCTGTCCGGGTTTGCCGGCAAAGCGCTGCTCTGCCAGACGAGCCAATCTCGCAGCCTCCTCCTCGCTATCCACCGCGTTGTCAATCATCATCACGCCCGAGAGTTGGAACGAGTTGTCCAAACGGGCGATGTTCCAGCGGTCGGTCTTGTAGGCGATAGCCGAAACATTCATACCTGCGATATACTGTGGTACACCGTAGTGGCAGAACATCGGCTCGTAGTCTTTGTAGTGGATTATCGAGCGGAGTGTGCCGTCGCTCTGTTTTTCGAATGAGGGGTAGAGTGGCAACGAAACGGCCTCGCTTGGGCGGAAATGGCTCCAATTGTGGTGGAGAAGAATATGTTGCGAATCTTTTGCCACACGACAATGTGTCGCATCGTGATGATAGAGCGAGAGGAAGGAGTGCTCTTGGTCGGTTACCACCTCCAAAAAGGCGTTACCGAATAGCGACTTGTCGAACGCTAACTTGTTCAACACCTGTCGCAACGACTCACCCTCGCCATTGGCTCGTTTTACGATGTTACCTAACAATGGAATCGAACCGTCGTAGTTAAACCCCTTGCCCGAGATGTAATCCGCCTTGTCGTTTATGATGCGACGATGAGCCGTTGAGCGTCTTGATAACACAGCCAACGCTTCGGGCAGATTGTTGTCGTTTCCCCATCGCCAGAACTCTTTGCTCTCGACCTTTGTTGCAGAGAGAGCGTAGAGCATATCGGCACTATTTTGTGTTGAGGTGCAAATTATGTTTTTAGTCTTTGCTTTTTCCATGTCGTAGATGTCGATTTAATGGTTAATAATAGGCGAAAACTCGGTGTCGTGCGAGATGAGTCGCAGTGTTACCGAAGGTGTTTCGCGCAGGTTGCTACCCGATGAGGAGATAATGGCATCGAGCCGTAGAGGAAATTCGTTGCCGAAAGGTGCCGAATATCCGGCAAGAAGGCGATCTCCATTGCATAGAGATATCACGGCAACGAAACCTTCGAAGGTGGCTTGTTCGAGAAAGTTGTTATCGAGCCACAAATAGGCTTCGTTCCTATCGGCGACGAGATGTAGGAGGTGCGATACCGAAGTCGCGCCTTGCTCGAAGGAGGAGGACTCTTCGTATTTTGACTTATCCTCTAAAAGTGGAACTTCGATGGGTGAGCCTGAGAGTTCTACCTCGCAACCAGCACTCGAAAATAGCGCCGTTACCACCGCATCGGTGGGGTAGAGAGCCACGCTCTCAACCCCTCCAACGGGTTTGTAGGCAGAGATAGTTTCCATTACAGATTTACCCCTTCATCAAAGATGTAAGCCGAGACGAGCTCCTTATCCATAATTGCGGTGCCGGCGAGGAAGACTACGCGCTGACGATTCTCCATCTCGTCGTGGTTGTACCACATCTTAATCTCCTTCTCTGGCGAGTCGGTTGTGTTGAGCGCCAAGATGAGGTTGCGACGGTCGGTAAGGATGCAGAACGAACGCGCACGATTAACCTCGTACTTGTTTGAAGGAATCTCGACAAGCGGAATGCCGTGGAACGAGAGTGTAGGACGGCTGTTGTTGGCACCGCCTGTGGTGTTTATAAAACCCTTCTCTTCGAGCCAGAAGTAGTAGGCATCGTAGATGTCTGAGCTGACGAAATATGCCAAGTTACCCTCTGATGCGAGTGCGCGCAGTGCCTCTCTTGCCTGCATCCACACCTCTTGGAGCATGACATTCACAGGAAGATCGGGAGTGTCGGAGTGGATCTCGATGCTTGTATCCGAATCGATAAGCTCCTTGATGTCGATAATCTTGCGCAAGAAGCCGGTAAAGCTTGTGAAGTTGGATAAAACCTCCTCCTGGTCGCCAAACCACATTGTGGTATAGATGCTCTCGGCGATAGAGCGGCGGAAGAGCTCGGTCTCGGCCTTTTCGAGGTCGGTGCCGGTCAAATCTCCAAGATTTACCTCGGGCGAGGTAACCAACAACTCGTAGATTGAAGCGAAGTAGGCGTCTGCTGCGTATGCTGTTTCGGCCTTCAACTTTATCAACTCAATTTCGGTATCTTCTCGGAGTCCCGATGAGCCACCCTGCCAGCCGGTAACAAACTCTCTGATGATGTTGTTCTCGTGCTGGAAAGTAGGGATTTTGGTTGGCGAAGGCATATTGTAGAGGACTTTTACCCCCAACTCCTCTGCCGACTTGCCACAGAATGATGGACGGAAAAAGAGGTTCTCGACCTCGCTTGCATTGTAGGTTTTTGAATTTTCGATAATCATAATTTTGTCTGTTTTTTTAAGTTGTTTTTAATTGTTGTGTTTGTTGTTTGAAAAGTTGTGTGCGACTATAAGCCTCTCGATTTCAGATGGCGCAAATCTTCGGCGTATGCCAAGGCGTTTGGCGATAGTGCGGAGCCTTCGAGCGAAGGGTCCTCTTGTCGGGTTATGGAGCTCTTCTTGGCGCTATTTTGCCCCTCTTCGAGCACTATGGTCGAGGTTGTTGGTGTGGAGTTCTCGGGCAGATGCAGAATATTTACATCTGCGTTGGGTATCGACTCGTTTTGTCCTCTGCTTGAAGGGTTGAACCAACCTTTGACCTTGTCGATGAGGGTTGGTCGTTTTGCTACCTCTTCAATGCCGATAATCCTGTCGGCAAATCCCGCTTCGACCACCTCTTCGGGTGTGAGCCAACGACCTCGCCCGTGATTCTCTGCCATCAGATTCACGAAGTGTGCCTTATCTCGACCAGAGCGCATAGCATAGAGTGATGCAATTCTATCGTCGGTCTTTTTTAGAAGGTCTATGCGCTCAATCAAATCTTCGCTATTTCCCTCGATGCAGCTACTCGACATATGAACGAGATAGAGAGCCGAGGCGGCAATCTCGCGGCACTCTTCGCTTGCCGATTGGGCTATGATTGTGGCGGCAGATGCCGTGTAGCCGTAACAGCGAGTGGTAATCTTTGTGTTGAGTGCTACGAGGGCCTCGTAGATGAGCATTGCATCATTTACATCTCCGCCTGTTGAGCGAATATTTACGACGATTTCGTCGGCTTCTATACTCTTGATTTTTTCGATCTCTTGGCTCAATCGTTCATAGGTGGCAATGCTGTGTGCGGAGTCGGTGAACTGCTCCTTCTCGGAGACGCCTATGACACCTTCGATATCGATGGTACAGACGGAGGCTTCGTTTGTGATTTTGATTTGTGTTTCCATTTTTCTCATTTTTGTTTTTTTTGATAGACGGCAGCCCTAACCTTCTCGTAGGAGCACGATAACTCCTCGGAGAGTTGTTCGATAGCCCTTGTTTTGCTCTCACCGGCACGCACTCTGCGTCCTATTTCGTGCTCAATGTAGAGTTTTTCGAGTGCAGTCCGATTGAGTAGCCCCTTGTCCCACATCTGCTCGACAGCCGAAGAGATGTTTGTCCGCTCGATATTGTCGAGCAACGAGATTAGAAACTTGCGTTTGTTTGTCATCTTGTTAGTTGTTAAGTTCCTGTTCAAAAGTGCATTGTACAATGTTGCTTTCCGTCTCCCATTTCTCTATCTTAATAAGGCGGAATGGCAGACTCTCTCCTTGGATATTGAAGCGAAAAGTTGTTCGCAGTGATGGTTTGCGACCATCGGCGGTGAAGAGGGTTGCGATTTCGGCAGTGGTGAGATAGAGGTCGAGGGTTATTCGTCGGCATTCGCATTGGCGCAACAGCATAGGCCGATAGTAGCGACTCAATCCTTCGACTTCGTTGCGACTCTCGAAGCAGAGGTTTGTGCCACTCTCATCGACAAAGGCAGCGTATGGATAACTGCTTAGTCGAGAGGTTGCTCCCCAGCTTTCGCCTTCGGGTAGGGGGCACATACCTTTGTAGCAGACAATGCGAGGAGTAAATGGGACCTCGTAGTTGTTGTCGATGCCACCCACATCTCCCACCTGCAAGATTGAGGCAGAGGGTGCGCCGGCAACAATGTTAGAGGTGTTGAGCGTTGTGGTGAAGAGCCTGTTTCCGAGTGTCTTGGTCGAGTTTTTGGTACCGTACAACGGATTGCGAAAGCTCCATCTTCCGAGAGTGGAGCCATCTGTTGCACTAAACTCTTGCGATGCTTGGTCGGCATTGATGTAGGTGAGAATAAAATCCTGTGGTAGGTCTATGCCCAAATCAACAATGGATATTTCGTTGAGATTGTTAATGCAATGGCTCCAATCAACACTCGATTGCTTGTCGTAGAACGACTCCAACGGCTCGATGTGCAACTCTTTCAATGTGCGGTCGGTGTAGAATGCGAGGTTGAACATCTCGCCCAGAGCAGCAAGGAGGTCGATTTGGCGAATGTTGTGAGCTGCAATATCCCTAAACTCCAACCTCGAATTGTAGCCCGGCACAAGCGAGAAGTATGGTTGTAGCGATGTACCTGTGCCAAGAATCAGACGCATACCCGACTCTGCACCTCCAAACCAAAACTTGTCCAATGTGAGTGATTCACCCACCGAAACCTCTTGTGGCGAGAGTCGGAAGTTCATCTCCACATCAACCATTCCCGTCTCTTCGATATATCCTGCGTAGAGAGCCCAATCCTGCTGGTATGGGAGCCACGAGCCATCTTCGCTATCACGATAGTATAGAACCAACTTTACGGGCTGCTCCGACGGAGTGGAGATTAACGCAGAGCGAGAACTCCAATTGTGGATTGCGATAGAAGAACCATTCGGAAGAGTTGCCATAAGTTGATATTTGCGGTTGTTGGTGTGGTCGAATACTACTACGCGATATTGGAAGTTTGGCAACACTTCGTTGCGGTAGTCGTGGCAAGTGTTGGCAAGAGGAACTTTGATGCGCTCTCCATTCAAGCCTTCGAAGGTGTCGAAGCCGCATAACTGCTCCCTCGAAAGAATCTTGTACTCTGTGGAGTATTCGAGATGGAGGAGAAATCCCACTTTGACCGACATCTTGGGTGTAAAGCAGATGTTTCCTGCGCTATTCTTCGAGAAGGAGTTGTTCAGGCAGAAGGTGTCGCTCATTTTCGCGCCACTTTCATCTATGGCATCGGGGTTTGCTGTATCTACTATCGGACCTACCGAGTGAGTAGCAAAGGCGGTCGAGGCATAGACTCTGCCCATAAAGTCGGCTGATGCAACACCCTTCTCGGCTCTACGGGCAAAGAAGTCGCAGTTCGCCTTGGCTTTGGCATTGTCGGAGCGTGAGTATTCGCCACTCATGTAGAGCGAACTCCCGAGGTCGCTATCGAAGAAGTTACTGCGTAGCTTGTAGCCAGACTCTGCAAACATGGCTCGTATCATCTCTGCTATCGAGATAAAGGGGTGGTAGTCGTCGGTCAGCAAAATTCGTTCGGCAGGAAGAGATGATGATGAAGAGTAGTGGGGCAGGTACTCTCCGCGATATATGGGCAGAAAACGCACCGCTTGCTCTCCTTCCCACGAGTTGGCTATGGTCGAGAGGTTGAGCATTCCCGAAAACGGTATCTTCAAGTCGGATAACTTGCCATGCACAACACTGTCAATCCACTCCGCACCACCTTCGCTTATGCGAATGGTGTAGTTGCCGATAACGCCGTCGGTTATGGTTGTTTTGAGCAGATAGACCGTGCCGCCAAAAATCTCTACACCCTCCCTTTCTATGCGAGCAGTGTGATGCTCCATATTGAACCGCTTAGTCGAACACAGATCGCACGATGCACCGAATACGATATCATTTGCCGGCGTCGAGGGGATAACCAACTCTATGGTGCGCCCCTCTCTTGCCCCCTCTACCTTGGTCAGATTGGTTGCGTCAAAACCAATCGGAATTGTTGGCAGGTGCTCTATGTCGCACCTTTGCCCATCAATCCATAAACCTATCATAACGCCACCTCCTTCTCCCATAGAGAGATATCAAGGTGTAGAAAACTCGGCTCACCAAGGAGATTGTACTCGACTTGTGGCGTTGTCACCTCCACCAAATGCCAGCCATTGTTTTGCTCAACCCACACTTTTGGTGCTGAGATAAGTTGAGATAGGGCTTCGATTGTTGTACGAGGCTCAATTCGTGAGCAGAGCGAAATGGTCCGCTTGGCTCGGCTCTGTGCCGCCATAACACCCTCTTTGGTGGCAATGGTCTGCTTGTCAGCGCTGCATTTTACCCTGTGTGTAGAGGGGAAAGAGTATCGTTCGATGGCTCCACACTCCGATAACCACGCTACACGAGTGGCAGTTTTCAGGGGCTTGGTAACTGTGTAGTGGAGTGAGCCGAACTCCTTGCCCTCGCAGTAGAGTGTGATATCGAGCGAGCCTATCTCCGTTTCGAAATCGTTGGTCGAGATGGCGAGTGTTGATACCCCCGACAAGGAGAGGTGCTCGATGTGGAGCGTTTCGCCCGTATCGGCTACTATCTCGGCATAGAGGGTGTGTCCGCTCTCTGCAACAATCAACAATTCGTCGCTCTCGCCGTGGGCAATTCGTCGTCTGTTTGGCAATGATGCCACAATCGAGGGCTTGGAGTCAATTCTGCAACGATTTACCGATACGATAACCTCTTCCGACTCGATATTATCAATGCGCACTCTATATGAGGCTGTTGGGGCCTCGGCGAATGTGGTGTGGCTTGGCGAGGTTGGGGCATACCCCTCCAAGCGAGCCATATAGGGGGCGATATTTATCGTTGTTGATGTTGTGTTGCGAAGCAGTTGTGTGCCGACGACCTCTCTTGTCGCAACATCCACAATCTCAACGACGATGTCGGTGGGTGTTTCGCTCTCGGAGTCAATCTCGAAGAGGATGCCTTCGTGCAGAGGGGTAAAGTTGTCTGAAATTTTTGTGATTCTCATAGACACATGTTTTTTAAGGGTTAAAAAATGGTTGTAACCTTGGCTTGCGCTTCGATGGCAATCGCTCCGTGGTTGTCGATTGGCTCCGAATATGACGCAATGGAGAGTTTTTCCACGACCGCAACATTATCCGTTTTTGATAGAGCGATGAATATCTCCATCAACTCCTTCTCCATCTTGTCGAGAGCGTTGTTTCGCTCCGCAGGAGTAAGTTTTGCACCTTGTTGTGCCAATCGCAAGGTTACAGAGTAGGTTATTCGCCCGTGATGACGCCCCTCGATACTCTCGAATTTGGGTTGAGTCATAAAGGCGGCGGGGTAGTGCGATATGGTGGTCGGATAGCACGACTTATCATCCAACGAAAAATGGTAGCCGTATTGAGACGCCAACCCCTCTATCGCACTGCATAAAAAAGCACGATTCATAGGTTGAAAAATGTTTTTAAGTGTGTTAATAATTTGTTTGTGACTGTTGAGAATACGAGAAATATCTCACAAAGTCAGCAATTTGAAGTGTTGATAAGGTTTTTAACAGCAGAACGCTGTATGTTGAAAACCTTGTGTCGATAAGCGCCGATTGACGGTGCAAATATATAATCCGAAAAGGGGGCTTGTCAAGTCTTTTTGGCGAAAATTTCTAACATTTATACCCGGCAAATTCGGCAAACATCTCATAGTGAAATATTTGGCAAGAGAAAAATTTTCTGTTTTTTTCTAAAAAAAATAGATAAAAGTGAACACTCTGTACAAAAATTGCTTACCTTTGTGCTGATAAAGCAGTAAATTAAAGTTTCCGAAAATGGACGATGGCAGTAAACGCAAAAATAATTGCAGTGTCGTATCTCAATACGATACCGTTCATCTATGGACTTCGACACCACGCTAATCTCGGTGCCGAACTGCTGCTTGCACCCCCTGCCGAATGTTATAAAAAATTCCTCGAAGGCGAAGCCGATATTGCGCTTGTGCCTGCGGCTATGGTGCCGTCACTCCCTGATGCAGAGATAGTTACCGACTACTGCATTGGCGCACTCGACAAGGTGCGCACGGTGGTTGTCGTGTCCAATTCGCCTATCGAGAAGGTGCGTCGCATCTTCCTCGATGCTCACTCCAAGACCTCGGTACAACTTTGCGGCTACCTCGCTAAAAATCTATGGCATATCGAGCCAGAGTGGGTTGCAATGAGCGACTACGCGCAACTCGACCACGCCGAGGAGGGCGACGCCTTCCTTCTTATTGGCGACAAGGTGTTCGACAATGAGGGCAAATTTGCCTACACCTACGATTTGGCAGAGGAGTGGCACAAGGCTACAAAGATGTCATTCGCTTTTGCCGTATGGGTAGCGCGTAAGGGGTTGTCATACGAGGTGCGCGACGAGTTGCAGGCGGCATTCACCTTTGGCGTGGAGCATATCTACGAGGCTATCCTCGAAAGCGACTACGCTGAGCGAGAGTATGCCTACGACTATTTAACTCGCAATATCGACTTTTTGTACGATATACAGAAGCATAACGCACTAAAAAAGTTCTGGGACTACGGCTTGAAGATTGAGCCGAAGGTCAATCCCGGTTGAAGGTAGTGGATGGTTGCGCCTAATCGAAAAGCGACCGCAATGTAATCGGGTGTTCGGGCTCTTGACAAAACTTCCACCGAACACGCTTTCACACAACAAATCGAAGTTAAACCCTCTGTAAAAACAAGGAAAAGAGATGATTACTATCTATTTGAAGCAGTACAACAAGATTATTCGCAATGCCGACACCGAGCTCTTCGACGACCTCGGCTTCGACGATATTCTTTGGATTGATATGGTCCAGCCTACTATCAAGGAGCAGAAGGCTGTCGAGAACTTTATGGAGATAAGCCTCCAAACCAAACAGCAGGTAGAGGAGATTGAATCCACTTCAAAATATTCGGAGCACGAAAATGCCATCATCTCGAACTCTAACTTCTTTGTCCCTACGGGCGAAAGTTTCGAGGTCGAGCCGGTGTCGTTTATCCTCTCGAACGAGGGAGTTTTAGTTTCGGTGCGCCAAGCCGAGATGCGAACCTTCCGCGAGGCGGAGAAGCGTTTGCAGATGAACTATCGCAGTTTTTCGACCGGCTACCACATCCTCATATCGTTGCTCGAAGTGCGTATCGACTTCGATGCCGACCTCGTCGAGATGGTTGGTCGTCAGGTTTCGTCGCTCTCGAAGACCATCACCAAGGAGGACTCCATCGACAAGGATATCCTCTTGCGCCTCAGCACCTTGCAGGAGCGCACAATGGTGCTTCGCGAGAACATTTTTGACCGTCAGCGCATCCTCTCGGGTATTTTGCGCTCGGAGCGCTTCCCGAACGATATCTACCCACGCTTGCAGTTGATGATTAAGGATGTCAATTCGCTTATATCGCATACCGATTTTTCGTTCCAGCGTCTGGACTATATCCAGGACTCGGCGCTCGGTCTTATCAACATCGAGCAGAACGAGGTGGTTAAGATTTTCTCTGTCGCAGCCGTGGTCTTCCTCCCTGCGACACTTGTTGCGAGTATCTACGGAATGAACTTCCGCCTTATGCCCGAGTTAGAGTGGGTTTATACTCTGCCAAACGGCTGGGAAATCCCTCTTGGCTACCTCTTCGCTATTGGCTTGATGGTCTTGGCTTCGGGTTTGACAATGGGCTACTTCCGCTATAAGAAGTGGCTGTAAAGCGGTTAAGAGTTCAAAAAAAGCACCCTTTTGGGGTGCTTTTTTGTTAGTTAGGAGTTAGGAATTAGGAGTTAGGAGTTAGGAGCGAGGAATTAGGAGTTAGGAGTTTTTATTACCCCTAACGCCTCTAACGCCCTTAACGCCCCTAACGCCCTTAACGCCTCTATTTACTAAAAAGAAAGCGGAGCCTGAAGGCCCCGCAATTTCGTTTAATGGAGCGAAGCGACAACCGACGCCAAACCGAGAGTAGAGGGTGCTTGCGCACTATACCGAGGTGCGAAGGAGGAAAAGCTTGCGTTGCAGGATTAAGCCCCCTTTACAGAAAGGGGGTTTGGGTGATAGGTAACACACATTTACTAAAAAAATTGCGGAGCCCGAAGGCCCCGCAATTTCATTTAATGGAGCGAAGCGTTAAGCCCCCTTTACAGAAAGGGGGTTTGGGGGATAGGTAACACACATTTACTAAAAGAATTGCGGAGCCCGAAGGCCCCGCAATTCTTTTTAGTAAATCAACTCGCCGCCGTCTTCGCTGCCGAAGCCCGGGAGTGTAGTACCCTGATCGAAGATGTCGCCTGCACTTGCGCTGTAACCGCGCTCAGCAACAATCTCAAACACGTTCATCATTGGAGCAGAATAGCTCAAAATATTTCTTTTCATAATGCTTTCGAAATTTAATGGTTTAACTATTCTGTTTGCTTACTCTGCATAAACCGGTGTTGCGTTAATCGAGCTGATGTAACCACACTCCTGCGCCTTGGCAGCCGCTGCGGTAAATGTGTGGTCACCCGAGAGGTATGCAGCGTAGTTCGCAACTGTCAAGACACCCGGAAGCGCTACATTGCTTTGTGTAATACCAGACTCTTCGTCCGTGATGTCTACAAGACTAGTCACAATCTCGCCACCTGCGTGACAGTTGGTGAGTGTTGTCGAGCCGATGTTACCTACAATCGCACCAACAGAGTTAGTGTATGTTGATGAGTGAGTATCCTCGAAGCCGTCAGCGGTAATCGTACCGTAAAACTTCGCGTTGCTCAATGCAGCAGTGTGAATGCCAGCAATACCGCCAACATAACCATACTTCTTTGCTGTTGGCTTCCAGTTGCTTCCACCCTCGTTTGTAATGGTGATATCACCGGTGCAAACCAAGTTGTCGCATACAGTCGGAACATTGTTACCTGTTTGGCCAAATAAACCGGCAACGCAGAATGTACCAGCGTGTGATGTTCCTGCCCAATAGATATTGCCGCTATTTGAGATGGTTCCACTAAACGAGCCAGCTGGTGCTACACCTGCAATACCTCCGTATGAAGAACCACCAGTGTCGCTATTCTTGATGCCAATGTAGATGTTTGCGCTATTTGAAACGCCATTCTTGGTATTGAGGCTACCACCGTTGTGCCAACCGAGGAAACCTCCTGCACGCGACTGGTTAGAACCGTTGCCAGAAGCAATAGTATTTTCGAGCTTGATACCCCACTCAACACCAGGCTTCATAGAGTTGTGGCAGTTGTCGAGTGTAATATCATACTTCGAACCACCGATAAAGCCACCCGCAGTAAATACAAAGTTCGAACTAAGGCTCTTCGCCGACGAAATTGTTCCGCTGTTAGTACAGTTAGTCATAGTAAGAGCAGTACGAGCATAGCCGAAGAAGCCACCCAAGTTTGCGTAAACCTCTTGGATTATCGCCTTGCCGTTTTTATCTTTTTCACCAGTATCATACGAAGCTGACGAACACTTGGTAAGTGTGATATCTCCGCTGTTCTTGCAATTGGTTGCTGCGGTACCGAAGTACTCGCCTACAAGACCACCCATATAGGTTGCCTTCTTCAAGTTGGTTGTAGCGTTGAGAGTTACATTACCGTGGTTCTCGCACGAGGTGAGTGTCAGTACAGCTTGATCAGAAGCGTTCTTGCCATAGTAGCCTGTAAGACCACCCAAATTGAGCTGTTCGCCAAATTTTCCCTCGACAGAGACATTACCACCAGCATTGTTCTTTACGCTGCTGAGGTTGCCGGTTGCATGACCAACAGCACCACCGATGTGTGTTGTAGCTGCAAATTCCGAAGTCGAAGAGGTAGTGATGGCACCGGTGTTGGTACAATCGGTCATTGGACCGTAAGAGTATGCCACGATACCGCCGAGGTAGGTCAAATCGGTAATCTTACCCTTGATGGTGATGTTGCCACTGTTGGTGTAGTTGCGATAATCACAAGCCTTGGTGCTGTATGCAGCACAACCACCAATATATACTCCGAGAGTGCTACTGTTGAGAGTTACACCGCTGTTGATAGTGATGCTACCGTGGTTTACGACCGAGCCTTCTACACCATTTTCGCGGTTGTGGCGGTTTGCAACGCCACCTACAATGTAGATGTTGTTTGCAGTAATGCTCATTTCGGTACCGTCAGCCTTACCAATGGTGATATTACCGAAGTTCTCCTCCTTATCTATCAATGGTCGCTGTGTGTGAGCACCAATACCTCCGATATCCAACTTGTAGTAAGTGGTCTGCGATGCAGTTGCCGAAGTGTGCTTCGATACATTGGTGTAAACATTTATATCACCACGGTTAGTGTTGCCTCCGAGATGCGATGCATCGGTAGAGTGGTAAGCATATATACCGGCAACATTGTAACCCGACTGTGCGTTGTTACGGGTGAGTACAACATTTCCTTCGAGAGTGATGTCGCCATTAGCCTTGTTCTCGCAACCATTTACCGAGCGGTTGATATAGCCTACAACACCGCCAATACGGTAGTAGTTCGATGCTTTCAATGCAATATCCGAAGCGGTCGAAGCGCTGATGTTGATAGCACCATCGTTTGTCGAATTGTACAAACCCGCACCGTCTGCATCTGCCAAACCACCTGCCAAACCAGAGATTGCACCCGCTACTGTCAAACAGTGGAAGGTAACATTGTTTGCAACGGTGATGTTTGCACCGGTGTGGTTGTTAAGCGTCTTAACAGGAGAGCCCGGAATAGCAATACCGATAACACCACCAATGTAGAGAGCCTTAACATCGCAATCTTCAACGGTGATAGTACCATAGTTATTGTTACTCTCGATATTTCCACGGGTAAAACCTGCAACACCACCAATGGTAGTTGAGTCATAGTCGATATCGTTGTTTCCTGCAACATTTGCCTTCAAGCTGATAGCACCATAGTTGGTATTGCCGGTGATGCTGCTCGAAGTGTTGGCTTCGTAGCGATAACCTGCGATACCGCCAATGTGCGGAACATAGAGCAATGCCTCGTGGTTGTCGTGGTACTTGATAGCACCTGAGGTCTTTGCCTCGTTACCATTCACGCAGTTGGTTACACTACCTGTCTCGTGGCTCGCTACGATACCTGCAACGCTCGGATTGAGCGCAACGGTTGTATCGCTTGCTGCAACCTGATTAACGGTGATGTTAGCCTCGTTTACGCAGCCGGTGATGTCGCCATTTGCAAGACCTACGATACCTGCGAAGTTTGCTGTTCTGTGAACATCAGCATCCGAAGCGATAGTTGCATTAGGGTTGTTAACGGTGATCGCGCCCGAAACATAGCAGTTCGAGATTGAGCCGCCTGTTGCAAGCTTACAAACAACTGCACCCAACACCAAGCGACCATTCGATGCGATTGCTACATCCTCCAAGCGTACATTCTTGATAGTTGCAGGGGTGGTGTCGAACAACGGAGCCGACAAACCGGTGATAGCATACTCGCCACCATCGAATGTGTATTGACCAAAGTCCTGGATTGGAGTCCACTCAACACCTGTCATATCGATAGGTGCAACAACCTTTGCCTCGGTGTAAGGGGCGAAGTTTCCTGCAATACTTGCAAATTCGAGGAGTGCATCCACGCCGTCAATCTCGAATACGCCCTCCTCCTCAGAGGTGTAGTTCTCGGAGAATGGGAAACTGCCCAACTCCTTCACCACCGAGTGATTGATAGGCTTTTTGTCGCTGTCGAAACTAGCAAGCATCTTGCCGTGCTCCTTGGTCGAGAGGATGATCGAAACAGTGCCGTAGCTACCTGCCGGAACAGCCACATAAATAGGCTTAGCCTCAGCACCGAGTACCAATGGCTCTGCGAAGGTTACTGCGATGCTGTTCGATGCGCCATCGTGTGCAGTCAAAGCACCTGTCTCGCAATTTACATCGAATGTACCTGCAAGGTAACCATTCTCTGCCTTCACTACAATGCCGGTAATCTCCTCGCCATTACCATATGGCGCAATGCGAAGAATACCTGTGAGGTGGTGCATCACGATGTCGCCACCATCTGCGGTAGTTGAGCCGTACATCGGAGCAACACCCGACTCGAAGCTGCCCTTGGTGTATGCCTGAGTCTCAGGAATTACAACAGGGTAGCAACCCTCGGTTACTGCCTCCACGCCCTCGGCAGGAGCCGGATAAACTACATGGTAAGGGTGTGTCAACACCTTTGGGAAGCGGAAAGTTGCCGAAGGGCTATTCTCCGTTACTCCCACAAGTGGCGACGATGCTGTGCCATTGATGGCGATAGCATCACCCTCACTCCAATAGAGTGGATACTTACCCTCTGCATCTTTGTCGCCGAGCAAAGTACGCGAGTCCTCCAACGAAATGGAGATCTCGGTGCCTACCGCTTCGCCAACCTCGAAGGTCGGGTCATTGGTTGTGTCTGTTACGCAAGAGAATGCCAACATTCCCGCCACAACCAGCATGAAAATTTTTGTCAAATTTTTCATTGTTTTTAGTTTTTGGTTAATAAAATATTCCCTTTTTGGTGAATTTTCTGTTTCTACACTCTTTTGTTCTGTTGTTTATCCTGCCGCCGAAAGGGTTGTTTCGCTGTGCTTTCGGTTTTTTTGGTTAATTCGGTTAATCGCCGTAAATTATTGACAATCAGCCTATTAAACCTCAAAATCCCCCCCCCGATTTTTCGGGGAGGGGATTTTGCCCACTCTGGACTATACAACATCGCAAAGGTAATAAAAAATTTGATACAATATTATAAATATTCCGAATAAATTTGGATGTTTTTTGTCTGTTATCAATATGTTTCTTATCTTTGTTCGCCCAAATGCAGAGGCGGAGAGGTGTCCGACTGCTAAATATGCGCGAACAATCTACCCTCGGTGAAGATTTCTCATAACTATGAAGGTTAAACATATTGTAACACTGATACTTGCGATTTTGCTTTCGTCGGGCATCTGCGCTGACGGCTTTGCCGCAGAGGCTGATGTTGCCACTGCTCGGAAAGAGGCAAAGCGGGAGAAGAGCGGAGCCGTCAATGCCGACTCGAAGAAGCAGACCGCCAAAAAGGGGTGGACCATAGCACCCTCGCCCTCGCTTGGCTACGATAGCGACACAGGATTTCAGATTGGCGCCATGTGCGATATCTCCGACTATGGCGATGGTACGCTCTATCCAAATTATAGACACAAGGCCTTTGTAAATCTTTCGTGGACTACCCGAAATCAGATAAAACTTCACTTCTTCTACGACTCGAAGTACCTCATCCCGAAGGTGCGCTTCACAAGTGTTGTAACCTACATTCTGTCGCAGATGTATCCGTTTATGGGATTTAACGGAGCAGCATCCCCCTACTACGACCATTTGGCAAGCGGTAGCAAGCAGAAAAATCGCGTGGCGATGTACAACATACAACGCGATATGCTGCGAGCGATGTTCGACTTTCAGGGCGATATCACCTCGCCAAAGTTCCGTTGGGCAGCCGGCATCTCCTATTGGTGGTACGAAGACCGGGATATTGCAATCAAAAAGAGAGGCAACTATCTCTACGACTCGTTTGTGGCTAATAACTATCTCAAAGATGTTCAGCAAATAAATTATCCGTCGCTTTGGCGCTTGTATAGAGAGGCAGGGCTTATCTTGCCAAGCGAAGGAAATGGTGGTCATCATATAGAATTTAAGGCTGGATTGGTCTACGATAGCCGTGAGCACGAGGCGGACCCGACACGAGGCATTTGGGCAGAGCTCTACGCATACGGCTCGCCCGATATTCTGAATGGTCGAGGTAAGAATGGTTTTCACTACCTGAAATTGGCGGCGCACTTCCGACACTATGTGTCGATATTGCAAGACAAGATAGTCTTTGCTTACCACCTCGCCTATCAAGGTAAGTTGGCAGGAAATGCACCCTATTACACCCTGCAAAATATAAACGCAATCTTCCTCAATCAGATGATTTCTGATGGCTTGGGAAGTGTCAGCACGCTGCGCGGTGTGCCCTACAACAGTGTGATTGGCGATGGCTACGCCTGGGCAAATGTCGAGATGCGATTTAAGTTATTCTCGTTCCGTTTTCTAAGGCAGAATTTCTATGTCGGAACCAACCCCTTCTTCGATATAGGAGCAAGTGTGCAGCCTTACCGCCTCGACAAGATGAAGATGTTGCGCAAACAACACGACGCCAATAAGTTGCGTGGCTTGCCAACTACATTTAGCGATGCCGAAATGAACCTCATCTATACGGGTCAATCGCCAAAATTGCACCTGAGCGCAGGTATCGGTTTCAAGATAGTGATGAATCGCAACTTTGTTCTCTCTGCCGAGTTTGGAATACCTTTCAATACAGAGATATACTCCAATACGAATCTCAATGTGTCGGTTGATGAACTTACGACGAAGAAGTCGTATAGCCCGGGTATAAATATTGGAATGAACTATATTTTCTAAAACGAGATTAAACTATATACAATGTTGGCAATAAGTGCAATAATAATGAGTGTGATGTTGGTGTCAAATGTAGCAACAAGTTCGGCTGCCCCAATTGCTCATCGCGAGTTTTTTGTGGAATCGGCATACGACGGATTGCAAATTAGTGTGTTGGAGGTTGTTCCGGTCGAAAAACCGAAGGCTGTGGTATATCTTGCCCACGGTCTTTGCGGTTGCAAGGAGCGTTTCTTGCCATTTATGGAGTATCTTGCTGCGAATGGTGTAGCCTGTGTGGCAAACGACCATCGCGGACACGGAAATAGCATACGCACCGAGGCTGATAGAGGCTACACCTACCAGGGTGGTGCCAAGGCTATGGTGATGGATATGGAGGTTGTGGCGGACTATATTGCCCAGCACTACCAAGGCGTTCCTATTACCCTGCTGGGGCATAGTATGGGGTCGTTGGCTGCGCGTACTTTCCTCAAACAGAACGACGACCGACTCGACAAAGTGATTATCTGCGGAAGTCCCTCGCCCAATCCAATGGCGCCTATCGGGCGAGCAATTGTCAATATTATGAGCAAGAGGGATAGTGGCAAACGCCGCCCTGAGATGTTGCAGAAATTCACATCGACAAGCTATAACCGCAAATTTAAGCACGAGGGGTATCAGGCCTGGACCTGCTCGGATGCAAAGGTGCGTAAGCAGTTTGCAGATGACCCACGATGCAACTTTACTATCACGGTAGATTTGGCAAAGGCCCTGATGGACCTGATGAAAGAGACTTATAGCAAGAAGGATTGGGGTGTAAAAAAGTCCGAATTGCCAATATTGTTTATCTCGGGCGAAGACGACCCGTGTATGATAAGCAAAAAGCGCTTCGAGAGGGTGATAAGAAAAATCGGAGATTGTGGCTACAAAAATGTGCAAAGCATCACCTATCCGCAAATGCGTCACGAGATACTAAACGAGATAGATAAGCAGAAGGTGTGGGTTGATGTATTGTCTTTTATTGGTAGTGCCTACTCCGATAAGTAGGCGTATTACCCGATGAAATCGAGAGATTTTCACACCATATTATATATAGGTATGCTCGAAGAGATAAAAAAACACCAACTTTTTGCAGATTTTTTGCCCCGAGTGTTTTATTTTTCATAAAACTATTCTATCTTTGCACCGATTTTCGAGGTTTAACCATTTGCTGAGTGGGTTTGTTATTCGGCAGGGTGGTCGAAAATCGAGAGTTCTTTGAGAAACGAGAAAAAATTGCGCAAAAATTTTGCGGTTTCAATTTTTTTCGCTTACTTTGCACCGCAATTGGTAACATCACGCCGATGTAGCTCAGTTGGCCAGAGCAGCTGATTTGTAATCAGCTGGTCGGGGGTTCGAATCCCTCCATCGGCTCAAAATCTGTTACCAATTTTTTCGGGAAGATACCAGAGTGGCCAAATGGGGCAGACTGTAAATCTGCTGGTTTTTACCTTCGGTGGTTCGAATCCATCTCTTCCCACTAAAAAGCAGAGCGAAAAAATCGCAGAAGCGCAAATCTGCCGACTAAGGTCGATGGTTATGCGGAAGTAGCTCAGTTGATAGAGCATTAGCCTTCCAAGCTAAGGGTCGCGAGTTTGAGCCTCGTCTTCCGCTCTCGTTAAGACACTAAGCAATGCACCTTTCAAACAAAGGGGCATTGCGTATGTCTGCATAAGAACCTTAAATACTAACGATATAAAAGGTAAAACTTTTTTAACAAACTATTAATAGATTTTTAAGCTATGGCAAAAGAAAAATTTGAGCGTTCGAAACCGCATGTGAACATCGGTACTATCGGACACGTAGACCACGGTAAGACTACTCTTACTGCTGCTATCACCACCGTACTTGCAAAGGCAGGTCTTTCGGAGTTGCGTTCTTTCGACTCGATCGATAACGCACCAGAGGAGAAGGAGCGTGGTATCACCATTAACACTGCTCACGTTGAGTATCAGACTGCAAATCGTCACTATGCTCACGTAGACTGCCCAGGACACGCCGACTATGTAAAGAACATGGTTACCGGTGCTGCTCAGATGGACGGTGCTATCCTCGTAGTAGCTGCTACTGACGGTCCTATGCCTCAGACTAACGAGCACGTTCTCCTCGCTAAGCAGGTTAACGTTCCTCGTATCGTTGTATTCTTGAACAAGTGCGACATGGTTGACGATCCAGAGATGCTCGACCTCGTTGAGATGGAGGTTCAGTCTCTCTTGGCGAAGTACGACTTCGATGAGAACTGCCCAATCATCCGTGGTTCTGCTCTCGGTGGTCTCAATGGCGAGCCACAGTGGGAGGAGAAGATTATGGAGCTCATGGCATCGGTTGACGAGTATGTTCCAGTTCCACAGCGTGAGAATGAGAAGCCATTCTTGATGCCTGTTGAGGATGTATTCTCAATCACTGGTCGTGGTACCGTAGTAACTGGTCGTATCGAGACAGGTATCATCCACGTAGGTGATCCAGTTGAGATCGTAGGTTTGGGCGAGAAGGCTCTTACTTCGACTTGTACAGGTGTTGAGATGTTCCGCAAGCTCCTCGATGAGGGTGAGGCTGGTGACAATGTTGGTCTCTTGCTCCGTGGTATCGACAAGAAGGATGTTAAGCGTGGTATGGTTGTTGCTAAGCCAGGCTCAATCACTCCTCACACCAAGTTTACTGCTGAGGTTTACGTATTGAAGAAGGAAGAGGGTGGTCGTCACACTCCATTCCACAACAAGTACCGTCCTCAGTTCTACCTCCGTACAATGGA
>JAZQYJ010000010.1:0-42629 GCA_045633465.1 Alistipes sp. | reverse complement strand
GGCTTCTTTATCTATGGTCCGCAGGCGTTGCTCGGTATTGCAGCGGCAAATCAGGCTACAAACCGCGCTTCGGCTACCGCAAACGGTATCCTCGGTATCTTCGGATATGCAAGTACCCTTATCTCGGGTGTAGGATTCGGTTATGTGGCACAGCACTATGGTTGGAACGCAGCTTATGTAACAATCTTGGTTATGGCATTGCTTGGTGCAGTAACACTGCTTACAATGTGGAATGCTAAGGCTGATGGTTACGATGAGCCTGCAAAATAGTTATCTATAACTACGAAAAAATCACCGAACAGAACCTCTGCTCGGTGATTTTTTTGTCTATATTTCAGCTCCTAATTCAGGAAATTTTCAAAGAATTTCCAGAGTACTACGCCACCCGAAACCGACACATTTAACGAGTGCTTTGTGCCGCGTTGAGGTATCTCTATTGCGGCGTCGCAAATATCCACAACTTCCTGTGCTACACCCTCTACTTCGTTGCCGAAAACAAGGGCATATTTTACCCCCTCTTGCGGCTCGAATCGGTCCAACATTACAGACTCTGCAATTTGCTCGATAGCAACAATGGTATATCCCTCATTTTTAAGCTGTTGTATGCACTCTGTCGTGGCTGGAAAATAGCTCCAATCGACCGAAAATTCTGCACCCAAAGAGCTCTTGTGAATCTCTCGCGAAGGGGGTGTTGCGGTGATGCCGCAGAGGGCTATTTTTTCGACTGCAAAGGCATCGCCCGTGCGGAAAAATGCCCCCACATTTTGGGCGGAACGGACATTGTCCAAAACTACCACTACGGGCATCTTTTTCATCTGGCGAAACTCCTCGACCGAAGGTCTGCCAAGTTCTGCATTGGTTGTTTTTTTCATTGTGTTGCTCAATTATTGCCACAAAAGTAATCATTATTTGAAAAATTTTCACTATTTTTGACCGATTTATGCGCGCGTACTTGCGAAATGGTTAGAAAAGTTATCATATCAGTAGTGGCTTTATTGCTCTCACTCAGTGCTTTGGCGCAGAGTGAGAGGCTCTATTTGGATACCGACTTCAACTTCGATTTCGACAATACGGAGTACTCGGGCAGCGGTCTTGGTGAGTCCGAAACACTCTTTGGAGTGTCGCTTGCTCCGGCATTGCGCTACGAGTGGAGCGAAAAACACTCGCTTGGTGTTGGTGTCAATATGCAGAAGTGGTTTGGCTCGACTCGTTTTCTCGATGATATCGACCTCATAGCATACTACCAATACAAAGACGAGAAGTATGGCGCATTGGCGGGTCTGTTCCGTCGTGAGAAGTTGATGGGTCGCTACTCGGAGGCATTTTTCAGCAATGCTTGGTTGGCGGATAATCGCTTGGTGCAGGGTTTGGCATTGCAGTATCACGATAAAATCGGTTTTGCCGAGTTGGTTGCCGATTGGAATGGTATGTACTCTGCCCAGACGCGAGAGCAGTTCCGCATACTCTTTTCGGGCGAGGGTCATTTTGCGAAAATTATGTACGCAGGAGCTTCGGCACAGTTGCACCACTACGCCAATCGTGCCGATTTTAGCCACAATGTGGTTGATGATATACTAATCAACCCATACATAGGTGTCAATTTTAACGCCTTTTTCGACTTTGATATCCGCCTCGGCTACTTGCAGTCGTTGCAACAGGATAGACTTACGGGGGTGGGCTGGCAAACTCCTATGGGCGGAGAATTGTATCTCCGATTGAGCCGTTGGGGCGTCTTTATCTCGAACAATCTCTTTTTGGGCGACGATTTAATGCCGCTCTACAACTCGGTGGGCAAGGAGGGTACTCCGTATGGTGCAGACCTCTATGCGGGCGACCCGTTCTATCGCACCGAGAATATCATCTACAACCGCACAGGCATAGGCTACGAGCGCAACTTCTGGAAGGAGCGCATCAAGGTCAAGGCGGAGTTTGTGCTGAAAACCGATGGCGAGAGGTTGTATAACCAGCAGATAATATCGCTGGCGGTGAACCTCTCTCCGAAATTGTATGACAAAAACAACAAACGAATAAAATAGAATTTTAATCAGCTAATGGCTAATGGCTACCGCTGCGATTAAGCTGAGTGCATAGGCTGCTTGCAGACTTTGCCGAAGCGGAGCAGTGAAGACCAAAGGTCAATGGCTAAAAGCAAAAAGAGTTATGGCAACTGAAAATGTTGAAGTAAAGGAGAAGTCTTTGAACTTCCTTGAAGAGATTATCGAGGAGTCGATTGCGAATGGTTTGTCGCATGTGCAGACACGATTTCCACCAGAGCCAAACGGCTACCTCCATATCGGACACGCAAAGAGTATCTGCATCAACTTCGGCTTGGCAAAGAAGTATGGCGGTAAGTGTAACCTTCGTTTCGACGACACCAACCCCGTAAAGGAGGATACAGAGTATGTAGATTCGATTAAGCGAGATATCAAGTGGCTTGGCTTCGATTGGGCTATCGAGCGTTACGCATCGGACTACTTCGACCAGCTCTACGATTGGGCAATCGTACTTATCAAGAAGGGCTTGGCGTATGTCGATGACCAGACACAAGAGGAGATCCGCCTCAATCGTGGTACCGTTTCGGAGCCTGGTAAGCCATCGCCTTGGCGCGACCGCTCGGTAGAGGAGAACTTGGACTTGTTCGAGCGTATGCGTGCAGGTGAGTTTGCCGATGGCGAGAAGGTGTTGCGTGCAAAGATTGATATGGCGCACCCTAATATGCTCTTCCGTGACCCAATTATGTACCGTATCTTGCACACCGACCACCACCGTACAGGCAACAAGTGGTGCATCTACCCGATGTACGACTATGCTCACGGTCAGAGCGACTCGATTGAGAATATTTCGCACTCGATTTGTACTTTGGAGTTCGATGTTCACCGCCCATTGTACGATTGGTTTATCGAGGCGTTAGAGATATATCCATCGCACCAATACGAGTTCGCTCGTTTGAACTTGACCTATACTATGATGTCGAAGCGTAACCTTCTGAAACTCGTTCAGGAGGGTGCAGTATCGGGCTGGGACGACCCACGAATGCCGACTATCTGTGCATTGCGTCGTAAGGGTTATACCCCTGCATCGGTGCGAGCATTTGCCGAGATGGTGGGCGTGGCAAAGCGCGATAATGTTATCGACCTCGGCAAGATGGAGTACTGCGTGCGTGAGGACTTGAATAAGGTTGCCGAGCGCCGTATGGCAGTTTTGAACCCACTCAAAGTTGTTATCACAAATTGGGAGGAGGGCAAGGTCGAGATGCGTAAGGCTGTCAATAACCCGGAGAACGAGGAGGCAGGTATGCGCGAGGTGCCATTCTCGAAGGTGCTCTACATCGAGCGTGATGACTTTATGGAGAATCCTCCAAAGAAATATTTCCGCCTTTCACCAGGTAACGAGGTGCGTTTGCGCTACTCGTACCTTATCAAGTGCGACGAGGTTATCAAAGACGAGGAGGGCAACGTCGTTGAGTTGCACTGCTCGTACGATCCAATGTCGGGCGAGGGCTCGTCGAGCGATGGTCGCCGTGTTAAGGGCGTTATCCATTGGGTATCGGCTGAACACGCTGTTGAGGCAGAGGTGCGCTTGTATAACCCATTGTTCAAGACCGAGGATCCGTACGATACTTCGGAGGGTCAGACCTCTTGGCAGGATAACCTCAATCCGGAGTCGTTGGTTGTTACAAAGGGTTACTTGGAGCCTGCATTGAAGGATGCTCCAATCGGCACAACCTACCAGTTCGAGCGTGTGGGCTACTTCTGCCCTGATACCGACTCGACAGCCGAGCACTTGGTATTCAACCGCACAGTAACCTTGAAGGATTCGTGGGCGAAGATTAACAAATAGTGAGGAGTGAGGAATTAGGAATTAGGAGTTGAAAAATAATTCTCAATTCTTAATCCTCAATTTTGAAGAATGAAATTTCGTACCGAGATAGAGATTGCAAAGTTTGCGGAGGGCATAGACCATACTCAAAAGGTCTTTGCTCTCGGCTCCTGCTTTGCCGAGAATATCTCGGAGCGATTGGCGAGGGCAAAGTTTTCGGTTGTGACCAATCCGTTTGGGGTGCTGTTCAACCCCTCTTCGATTGCCAATGCAATAGAGAGGTTGGATAATGCAAGGAACTTTGCAGTGTGTGACATAGAGGCGGGTAGGGAGTCTTATTTCTCCTTCGATGCCCACTCCTCGCTCGACGGTAAGAGCCATACCGAGGCATTTGCCAACCTCAATAGGGCGGTGGCGCAAGGTGCGAAGGCTCTGCAAGATGCCGATTGGGTAATTTTAACTTTCGGTACAGCGTGGGTTTATGAGCGAGAGGGCAAGGTGGTGGCGAATTGCCATAAACAACCTGCATCGCAGTTCGAGCGCAGACGATTGTCGGTGACGGAGATTGTCGAGCGATATAGTCCGCTTTTCGAGGGCGTATTGAGCGGTAAAAAGGTTGTTTTGACTGTCAGTCCTGTGCGCCACATAGGCGATGGCTTGCAGGAGAATAGCGTGAGCAAGGCGACACTGCGCTTGGCGGTGGAGGAGTTGGTGGCAAAGTACGAAAATGCCCACTACTTCCCGTCGTACGAGATTTTGATAGACGATTTGCGAGATTATCGCTACTATGCTGATGACTTGGCGCATCCGTCAAAGGTGGCAGTCGATTATGTGTGGGAGCGATTTTGCGAGGCTATGCTCTCGCCAGAGGCGCAGGCTAAACTGCCGAAAATTGAGCAGATTGTGGTGGCTGCCGAACATCGCCCATTCAACCCCGAAAGCGAGGAGCACAAGGCTTTTTGTCGAAAGATGTTGGAGCGAGTGCAGTTGATGTCGGAGATAGATTTTTCGCTCGAAAAGAGTGCTTTTGAGAGATATTTATGAAGATTGGAAGATATATAGCAGTAATTTTTGCGTTGTGTGCGGTGGCTTTTGCCGATGCGCGACCTCGTTTTGTGGTGAATATCGTTGTTAGCGGTCTGCGCCAAAGCGATATTTCGCGCTACGAAAAGAATTTTAGTAAGGAGGGCTTTTTGCGACTGCGTAGCGAGGGTGTGGAGTTTTCGGAGTGCTATGCCGACTACGCCCCAACAACCTCGGAAGCCGGCTTGGCAACCTTTGCCACAGGAGCAAATCCCGCCATACACGGCATATTCTCATCGTTGCTTTTCGACCGCACCTCGAATAAAGAGGTGGCTCTTTGTCGCAAGACATTGCCCGAGCAGTCGGGACTTGTAAGCAAGGAGGTTGAAGAGGACTTTACTACGCAACATTTTACCACTCAGACATTTTCCGAGGCGATACTTTCCTCTTCCGAGCGTAATTGTGCCATAACAATCGCCCATAAACCTCTCTCTGCGATGATTTTGACAGGTCGTAAGGGTGAGTGCTATTGGCTCAACGATAGGGGTCGCTGGACTTCGGCAGATTGCTATATGGCGGAGTTGCCGTCGTGGGTACGCTCCTACAACAAAGACGATATGAATAGGGTATTTGCCACCGATAGTTGGTATGGCCGTTATACCCGAGATTACTATCGCAATAGCCGTGCAACCGATATAACGATTTACGAAAAAGATAATACAAAGCGTATTCGTTCGCAGCGTAAGGTGTCGGAGAGTTGGGTACGAAATCTATTGTCGATGCCTTCCGGAAATTTGGCAATATTCGAGTTTGCAAAACGAGCTGTTGGCACACTTCTGCCTCTCCATGTCGAAGATGAGTGTAAGTTGTTGAATATATGCCTTGATGTACCCCGCACAATCGCAGAAAAATATGGCACCGACTCTATCGAATACGAGGATATGCTCTACTCGTTGGACGCATCGTTGGCGGAGTTCTTGACCTTTCTCTATGCGCAGTTGCCTTCGCGTGACGATGTGGTAGTGGTGCTCACTTCGGATAGCGGAATGAGTCCGTCGCAGATGGGTAATAACGATATGCTGCGTTTTAATACTCGCCAATTCGAGGTTATAATGAACGCCTTTTTGAGCGCACGATATGGTCAGGATGGTTGGGTGTTGGGTTACACCGATGGCTCATTGTATCTGAACCACGATGTGGTCTATCGCCACAAAAAGAGCCTTGCCGAGGTGCAGAACGAGGTTGCTAATTTTGCCTTGCAGTACCGAGGTGTAGCGGCAGCTATTACCGCTACGGCTATGCGCTCAACGCAGTTTGCAAAGGGAGTGATGTCGTTGGCTCAAAATGGCTACAATCCTCGTCGTTCGGGCGATGTGATGATTACTCTCGAAGCCGAGCGAGTTCAACTCGACTCGAAGCGAGTGGCGATGTCGGGCTCGGTCTATAACTACGACCGCCACATCCCATTTATTGTTTGTGGTGCAGGTGTTGCCCCTCGACAGGTGACTGAGCGTGTGTCGAACGAGCAGATTGCTCCGACCTTGACAACGCTTTTGGGAATTGACCGCCCACAATGTTCCGATGCAGAGGTCTTTCCGATTATGAAAAAGTAGAATGCTATGGCAGATATAGTACAAGATGAGATTATCGAGGAGTTCTCGATGTTCGATGATTGGTTGGATAGGTACGACTACCTCATATCGTTGAGTGAGTCGTTGCCGGTTATTGCCCCCGAACATAAGACCGATGAATACATCATTGAGGGGTGCCAATCGCGCGTGTGGGTTGATGCGAGATTGGAAGATGGCAAGATTTATTACTCGGCAGATAGCGATGCCATAATAATCAAGGGGTTGTTGGCGTTGTTAATTCGCGCTATGGGTGGTCGCACTCCGCAGGAGGTTGTCGATTTGGAGTTGTATTTTATCGACGCCATTGGCTTGAAGGAAAACCTCTCGCCAACCCGTGGAAATGGTTTGTTGGCGACAATCAAACAGATGCGATTGTACGCTTTAGCTTATACACAAAAATAATAAAATCGTTCTGGCGGGTAAATTTTGCACCTTGCTTGTGCCGTAAATGCTCACATACGATTTAGTATGCTCCGCTTTTCGTCACTGCGCAACGCACAACATTTCCACCACCATTTACGATTTTTAAGTTATGGTAAAAAAATAATTCTTAATTCTCAATCCTCAATTCTTAATTAGAATATGATGACTCCCGAAGAGATACTGCAAGTAGAGAAAGATATAATACTGACACTCAAAAATGTATATGACCCCGAAATACCGGTCAATATATACGACTTGGGATTGATTTATGAGATAGACTACGACCCGTCGGGCGAGGCGACTATTCGTATGACTTTAACCGCTCCTAACTGCCCTATGGCCGATATGTTGGTCGAGGATGTTAATACGCAGGTTGCCAAAGTTAAGGGTGTGGAGAAGGTGAATGTAATCCTTGTTTTCGAGCCTGCGTGGGATAAGTCAATGATGAGCGAGGAGGCTCTTCTCGAATTAAATCTTTTCTAAAAAATGTTCAACAAGAGCTCCATACAAGCCGAGTCGCAGAGGATGTGCGCCAAGGAGTTGGTGGCACTCGATGGCTCGCATCGCCGAGAGGTGATGGCGCAGTTGTGCTTCGATAGAATAGCGCAGAAACAGGAGTTCTTGATTGATAAATTTCATACAACAGATGATTGGAACGAAACGGCATATCTTATGCTGTTGCGCTCGCTCGATATCAAGGAGAATCGTAGCTCCTACGAGCGTTTAGCGAAAATTTTGCCATATCGCTACTTTGCCAAAGTGGGCTATGAATGCCACTCGATAGAGGCGTTATTGCTTGGCTCGGCAGGACTTTTATCTCGTTTGTCGGAGGTGTTTGCGGGCAATGAAGCGGTCGCTGAACTACAAGCAATTTACGACTATGACGCTCATAAATTTGGATTGGAGCAGATGACCATGAGTGATTGGCAACTTACAGGCCATATTGGCGATAATCATCCAATAATAAGGATGTTGCAGTTGGCGAGTGTGCTATCGCAACACGAACACCTGATGAACGACATTTTGGCTTGTCGTACCAAAAGCGATGTCGAGAAGTTATTTTGCAATAGTTCGGTTCCCAAGTGGGCATATCGCTTTCTGGCGGAGGGAAACCGAAATGGTGCAATCACTCGCACAAAAGCGCAGATGCTTGGTATAAATGTGGTTGCGCAACTGCAAATCTTTTACTCCGAATATACGATGCGTTCAGACCTCGACTCACGAGGTATAGAGCTCCTCGAACAGCTCCCTGCCGAGAGCAATCTTTTCATAAATCGTTGGTTAAAACTCGGCGTAAAACCCGACAATGCCCTCGAATCGCAAGCCCTTCTTCAACTCACCAAGGAGTATTGCAGCCATCTTCGTTGCGACAGGTGTCCATTTAGGCGTTATATCGACTCCGAATAGCGGACTCCCTAAAATACATTTGTTTCTTCAAGATAATTTTATTATCTTTGGACCGTTTATAGAGTAAAACGAAAAATATAACAAACAAATATGAGTGCATTAACAAGTATAATTAAGTTCCTGTTTGGTAGCAAGGCGGACAAGGATCGCAAGGAGATTATGCCTTATGTCGAGAAGATTAAGGCGATCTACCCAACTATCGAGGCGTTGTCAAACGATGAGTTGCGTGAGCGCAGTGCCGCTTTGCGCAAGCGTATTGCCGACTTTATAGCCGAGGATGAGGCGCATATCGTAGCGCAGAAGGCTAAGTTGGAGGATATCAACATTTCGCTTAACGAGAAGGAGAAAATCTCAAAGGATATTGACCAGACCGTAAAGCGTATTGACGATAAAATCGAGCAGGTGCTCGACAAGATTTTGCCCGAGGCATTTGCCATTATGAAGGATACGGCTCGCCGTTTTGCTCAGAATGATGTTGTGGAGGTTACAGCAAACCAGTTCGACCGTAACCTTGCAGCAAAGAAGGACTTTGTAAATATCGAGGGCGATAAGGCTATCTATTCTACCCATTGGACCGCAGGTGGTAACGACATCAAGTGGGATATGATTCACTACGATGTGCAGTTGTTCGGTGGTGTGGTATTGCATAAGGGCAAGATTGCCGAGATGGCTACCGGTGAGGGTAAAACACTCGTGGCTACACTGCCTGTATTCTTGAATGCGTTGGCAGGCAAGGGTGTTCATATGGTTACAGTGAACGACTACCTCGCAAAGCGTGATGCCGAGTGGATGGGACCTATGTATCAGTTCCACGGCTTGTCGGTTGATTGTATTGATGCACATCAACCAAACTCGGAGGAGCGTCGCAATGCCTACCTTGCAGATATTACCTTCGGAACAAACAATGAGTATGGCTTCGACTACTTGCGTGACAATATGGCGTCGTCGCCATCCGATTTGGTACAGCGCAAGCACCACTTCGCCATTGTCGATGAGGTCGATTCGGTCTTGATTGACGATGCTCGTACTCCACTCATCATCTCAGGTCCGGTGCCAAAGGGTGAGGACCAACTCTTCGAGGAGTATCGCCCTGCTATTGAGTTCTTGTATGGCTTGCAGCGTGACTTCGTTACTAATTTGGTTGCTTCGGCTCGTAAGTTGGCTGCTGAGGGCAAGATGGAGGAGTGCGGACTCTTGACCTTCCGCGCATACAAGGGCTTGCCAAAGTATAAGCCTTTGATTAAATTCCTCTCGGAGCCTGGTATCAAGGTGCAGATGCAGAAGACCGAGAATATCTATATGGCGGATAATAACCGTCGTATGCCTGAGATTACCGATGAATTATTCTTCGTTATTGATGAGAAGATGAACTCTATCGAGCTGACCGATAAGGGCCACGAGGCGTTGTCGAAGCGTGTTGGCGAGGAGGGATTCTTTGTATTGCCTGATGTGGGTGCCGAGATTGCCGAGTTGGAGCAGCAGGAGCTCTCGTTGGAGGAGAAGGCGCAGAAGAAGGATGAACTCTTGAATGACTATTCGGTCCGTTCGGAGCGAGTACATACCGTAAATCAGTTGCTCAAAGCATACGCAATGTTCGAGAAGGATGTTGAGTATGTCGTTATGGATAACAAGGTTAAAATTGTCGATGAGCAGACAGGCCGTATCTTGGATGGTCGTCGCTACTCTGACGGTTTGCACCAGGCAATCGAGGCGAAGGAGCGTGTGAAGGTCGAGGCTGCAACGCAGACCTTTGCAACAATCACTTTGCAAAACTACTTCCGTATGTACCACAAGTTGGGCGGTATGACCGGTACTGCCGAGACCGAGGCATCGGAGTTCTGGAACATCTATAAGTTGGATGTTGTGGTAATCCCTACCAACCGACCTATTTTGCGTAACGACTACGACGATATCCTATATAAGACCAAGCGAGAGAAGTATAATGCCGTTATTGCGGAGGTTGTACGCCTCGTAGGAGAGGGTAGGCCGGTGTTAGTTGGTACCACTTCGGTTGAGATTTCGGAGTTGTTGAGCCGAATGTTGAAGATGAAGGGTATCAAACACAATGTCCTTAATGCAAAGCACCACGCTCAGGAGGCGCAGGTTGTTGCCGAGGCTGGTCGCCCGGGTCAGGTAACCATTGCAACCAATATGGCAGGTCGTGGTACCGATATCAAACTTACCGAGGAGGTTAAGGCGGCAGGAGGTCTTGCAATTATTGGTACAGAGCGCCACGAGAGCCGCCGTGTGGACCGTCAGTTGCGTGGTCGAAGCGGACGTCAGGGCGATCCGGGCTCTTCGCAATTCTTCGTATCGTTCGAGGATGACTTGTTGCGTTTGTTCGGTTCGGAGCGTATTGCTACTATGATGGATAGAATGGGTATCCAGGAGGGCGAATCTATTCAGGCAGGTATGATGTCGAGCGCAGTTGAGCGCGCGCAGAAGAAGGTCGAGGAGAATAACTTTGGTATCCGTAAGCGTCTGTTGGAGTATGACGATGTTATGAACTCGCAGCGTGAGGTTATCTACACCCGTCGTCGCAATGCATTGTATGGCGAGCGTGTCGAGATTGACCTCAATAATGCTATGTACGACTATGTTGAGGCGTTTCTCAATGAGCACGAAGATTATGAGTTCGAGGAGTTCTCGTTCGACTTAATTCGTGAGGTTGGCTTGCAGCCATCGTTTGACGAGGCTGTATATAAGAAGGCTCGTCGTGAGGAGTTGGTTGAGTTGCTCGTTGCCGACTTGCAGGCATTGGTTGCTCGTCGTGCCAAGGCAGTAGCCGATACCGTACGCCCTGTAATGACAAAGATTTACGAGGAGCGCAAGGATAACTTGTCGGATAAGATGTACTTCCCACTCACAAACGGACACCTTGGCTACAATGTACCTGTCGAGTTGCAGAAGTGTAAGGATACCGACGGAGCCGAGATATATCGAGTATTTTCGAAGGTGGTGATGTTTACTACAATCGACGACGCTTGGCGTGAGCACTTGCGTGAGATGGACGAGTTGCGCCACAGTGTGCAGAATGCTTCGTACGAGCAGAAGGACCCGCTTTTGATCTATAAGTTTGAGTCGTTTGGCTTGTTCGAAAAGATGTTGCAGAAGGTAAATCGCGAGGTTGTGGCGATACTCTGTAAGTCATATATCCCTGTGCAGCAGCAAAACCAGGAGTCGTTGGAGCGAGCACGACAGAATAAGGCGAAGGTCGATGTGAACAAGTTGCAGGCATCCCGTATGGCGGCAGCGGCAGCAGCGGGTCAGGGCGACAAGTCGAAGCCGGCACCTATCCAGGTTGAGAAGAAGGTGGGAAGAAACGAGCCTTGCCCTTGCGGTAGTGGTAAGAAGTACAAACATTGTCACGGAAGATAGACTATGGGAGCATACGCAGAGGAGAAACAGCGACAATTGGATATTCGCTATTTGAAGATGGCGCGTGTATGGGCAGAGAACTCATACTGTGTGCGTCGTCAGGTGGGTGCGCTTATTGTTAAGGATAAGATGATTATCTCGGACGGATATAACGGAACGCCTTCGGGTTTCGAGAATGTTTGCGAGAACGATATGGGCACTACAAAACCTTATGTTCTTCACGCCGAGGCTAACGCTATCACAAAGGTCGCAAAGTCGGCAAATAATTGCGATGGTGGCACACTATATGTTACGACATCGCCTTGTATGGAGTGCTCAAAACTGATTATTCAGGCGGGTATCAAGCGAGTTGTATTCTCGGAGAAGTACCACAATACCGAGGGGTTGGATATCCTCTCGAAGGTAGGCGTTGAGTTGGTACATATACCAATTGAGAATTAAGAATTAAGAATTAAGAATTAAGAATTGAGAATTAAGAGTTATTAGCATTAGCGTAAAAAGCTAATGGCTAATGGCTAAAAGCTAATGGCTAAATTTTTTACAAACATATTTTCTAACTAATAAAAAACACAAAATTATGAGTTTCTTAACAAATGAGAAGTTGACCATCGTCGGCGCAGCCGGTATGATTGGTTCGAACATGGCACAGTGTGCTATGATGATGAAGTTGTCGTCTAACATCTGCCTCTACGATCCATTTGCTCCCGCATTGGAGGGTGTAGCAGAGGAGTTGTTCCACTGCGGTTTCGACGGCATCAACCTCACCTTTACTTCGGATATCAAAGAGGCTTTGACCGATGCTAAGTATGTAGTATCGTCGGGTGGTGCTGCTCGTAAGGCAGGTATGACTCGTGAGGATTTGTTGAAGGGTAACGCAGAGATTGCTGCTGAGTTCGGTAAGAACATCAAGCAGTACTGCCCAGATGTAAAGCACATCGTTGTTATCTTCAACCCTGCTGATATTACAGGTCTTATCACCTTGATTTATGCAGGTGTTAAGCCTTCGCAGGTTACTACTTTGGCAGCTCTCGACTCAACTCGTCTTCGCAGCGAGTTGGCTAAGTACTTGATGGTTTCGGCTGATAAGGTTATCAACCCTCGTACCTATGGTGGTCACGGCGAGCAGATGGCTGTATTCGCATCGACTACAACTGTTGATGGCACTCCTCTTACCGACATTATCGGTACCGAGCGTATGCCACAGGCAGATTGGGATGCGCTTCGTCAGCGCGTAATCCAGGGTGGTAAGAACATTATCGACCTCCGTGGCCGTTCATCGTTCCAGAGCCCATCGCTCGTTTCGATTCAGATGATTGCTGCTGCTATGGGTGGCGAGCCATTCCGTTGGCCAGCAGGTTGTTATGTAAATAACGACGAGTTCAAGAATATTATGATGGCTATGGAGACTAAGCTCGACGCAAATGGTGTTGAGGTTCTCCCAGTTCACGGTACCGAGGAGGAGCACGCAACTCTCGTAGAGTCGTACAAGCACCTCTGCGCTCTTCGTGACGAGGTTATCGCAATGGGTGTTATTCCAGCTGTTGAGGATTGGCACAAGATTAACGAGAATTTGTAGTAAATTGTTTTTATAGGGTGTTTTCTGCGTTACGCTTGCTTTGCAAATGCTCACATACGCCAAAGTATGCTCCGCTTTGCAAAACTTCGCAAGCCTTGAAAACCCTCCTCTAAAAATCAATTTGAAATGATGGAAAGGCGGTCCGCAACGGACTGCCTTTCTTTTGCGATGCACCACATCTCACGACTTCTGACAAGAAATTGAAATCGTTTTTAAGCAGCGTTTGCTGCGTTAAACCTCGGTAGCCGAGTTGCTCACATACGCCTTAGTATGCTGCGCACTCGGCTCCTTGTTCATCTGCTTAAATTCCGATTTTGAAAACTCCAAAATAGAAGCCGAGCGAATTCGCTCGGCTTCTATTTTAACACACCTTGTTCGATTATATCTTAGTATCTACCGGATTAGCATAAATACCCAAATATACCTTTCGGGCACTCTTCAAATCAAGACCATACTCCATAAATCGCGCTTCGGCATACGCCATACGCCCCTTGAATGCTTTGTATGCAGCAGGGGTGTAGTGCTCGGAATGTTGCTTCGAACGATGCAGGATGTCGTGCGCTATGTAGTTGGTATCGTGCAACTTGTAGTTCTTGTAGATGCGGTTATCGATAATCTCTTTCAAAGTTCGGTACGCCTCTGCTTTTGGCAACTTACCGCACTCCTCCAACTCCTCGCGAGTGATTGGCTCGCAGATGGTGATATTAACATCTCCCTTCGGCATACGAATACCATACAAGATGCTGTTAACATCCTCATTCTTACCTTTTTGGTAAGTATCACCCATAAGGTTTACGGTGGTCTCGATAGCCTTCTTTATGTCGCAAGGCTCGTATTGGTACGATATGGCGATAGGGGTGATATTTATCTCGCTGAAATTCTCCACAAAATCGTTCGGACCGCTCAAACTCAGCATCTTCAAAACGCCTTGGTCGGTAGAGTCAATTCCATCCTTGGTGCGACCGTTGCGCTGCGAAATCCACATCGACTTTCCTTGCGAGATGTACCAACGAATGTACTCGGCGAGGTGTTGCGAATTTTGAAGGAACTCGCGAGGCGAAATTTCGTCGGTTTTACGAATTACACGCACGGCACGATTTATACGGCAGATATCGATTATGAATTGTGAGCGTAATAGGTTGTCACCCAATGTGGTGGCGGTTGTTGGCAAACCGTTCGTGAAGAGGGTGTATTGCAACAGAAAAGAGTCGAGCGTTATATCTCGATGGTTAGATATATAGAGGTATCCTTTGCCTCTTTCAACTTTGTCGACACCCGACGAGGTGAAGTTGTCGATGGTGGATTCGATAATTCGCCTGATGATGCTAATCATCACTCGCTGCTGCATCTGATCCACGGTTTTGCAGGTACGCACAACCTCTCTGATACTCTCCATATCAGCGTCAGGGAATGCAAAATTGACTGCCGGAACAAATGCTGGGTCGCTGGCAATACGCTCTAATGCCGCAGGAATTTCGTCATCGTTGTAAGGACGAATATCTCCGTATAAATCCTCTACCATAATCTTAATAGGAAAGAATGTTTTCACAAAGATAAGTAAAAATTCCTTAATAGACAAATTTTGTCACTTTATTAGTGTCTTGTTATTATCGAATATCGACGAGAATGGCGCCTCGAAGGGGTATTCAAATAAGTGAATAAATATGCAGATATTTTAATAAAAAAAATTATAAAACTTTTTGTAATTTACATAGTAAAATATTACCTTTGCCCCGCTATGTTAAGAAGACATTTTAATTCATTACTGACCTGCCTGCTCCTCGCGTGTGCGATGGTGCCGAATTTTGCGTTTGCTCAAAGCGGTGCCGTGGTTACTGTGAGTGGTGTTGTGACCTCTGCCGAGGATAAAATGCCACTGATAGGAGTTGCTGTCGTTACCGAAAAGATGCACGGTGTTACGACAATGCTTGATGGAACCTATACTATCAAAGCCGAGGCGGGTACAAAATTATCATTTTCCTATTTGGGCTATCGCTCGGTAGAGTGGACAGTGCCGCAAGGTAGCGACAATGTTACTTACAACCTCGTGATGCAGAGCGAAAGCGAATCTATCGACGATGTTGTGGTTATCGCATACGGTGTGCGAAAGAAGGGCACCATTGCAGGTTCGGTTTCAGCTGTTGAGATGGAGAATATCACCGATACTCCGACCGCTGCTTTCGACCAGGCGTTGCAGGGTCAGGTTGCGGGTCTTTCGGTTATGTCCTCTACGGGTGAGCCGAGTGCTTCGGCAAAGATGACCATTCGTGGTGTGAACTCCATCAACTCGGGAACATCTCCGCTCTATATCCTCGACGGAGTGCCTATCGAGAGTAGTGACTTCAATGCCATAAATCCTGCCGATATCGAGTCGTTGTCGGTGTTGAAGGATGCAGCTTCGACATCAATCTACGGTGCTCGTGCAGCCAATGGTGTTATTGTGATTACCACCAAGCGTGGAGCAAAGGCTGACCGCCCTCGTATCGACTACCGTATGCAACTCGGATTTTCGCAGATTGCCGGCGACAATTGGGACTTGATGAACACTGCGGAGCGTATTCAATACGAGAAGGAGGTTGGTTTGACCGATGGTCAGGACTACGACTTGTTGAGCAAGACCGATATTCGCTGGCTCGATGAGGTTTATAAGAAGGCTGCATTGTTGCAGAACTATGAACTCTCTATTTCGGGTGCCGACGAAAAGACCTCGTACTATGTTTCGGGAGGATACTACAATCAGGAGGGTACGGCTCTTGGCTCAGGTTTTTCTCGATTCTCATTCCGCGCAAATCTAGACCGTAAGGCAGCTCGTTGGTTGAAAATTGGAACCAACACAATGCTCAATTATCAGGAGATTCAGCAGGCAGACGAGGGCTCATATACCCTTGTAACTCCAATTTCGGCGGCTCGTTTTATGTTGCCATACTACTCGCCATACAAGGCTGACGGCTCGTTGGCTTCAATCAACGATGGCTCGTGGAAGGGTATCAACGAAAACCCTATTGAGTGGATTAAGAACAATCCGGTGAGTTACAAGAAATATAAGTTGCTCTCTACATTCTTTGCCGAGGCAACTCCTATCGAAGGATTGACATTGCGTTCGCAGTTGGCAGTAGACTATTCGCACACTACGGGCTTCGGAATGTCGTATCCGAGCTATCTGCCAAATCAGGGACAGGGCTCGGCATCGCGTTCTTCGACCGATGGCGGTTCATTGACAGTGACCAATACTATCAACTACCGCTTTGCGAAAGGGTATAAGCACAATTTCAACTTCCTTGTGGGTCAGGAGGGTATCTCGTATCATTACGAGGCATTCAGCCTTTTGGCGCAGGGACAGAACAATGACCTTCTGACCAATGTGTCGTCGGGTACGCGTGTTACATCGTGGAACGATACCACCGACTCGGATTATGGCTTCTTATCCTTCTTTGGTCGTGGCGAGTACAACTACGATAATCGTTATTTTGCCGAGGTTGCGGTGCGAGCAGATGCATCGTCGCGTTTTGGTAAGAATAATCGTTGGGCAGGATTTTGGTCGTTAGGCTTTATGTGGAGCTTGCGCGATGAGGCATTTATGGAGTCTGCGCGTCGTTGGCTTACCCATGCACAAATTGCTCTTTCGACAGGTACTTCGGGTAACTCGTCAATTCCAAACTATGAGCACTTGGCGCTTGTAGGTGGTGGAGCCGACTACGGAGGTGATGCGGGTATCGGGCTTGTTCAACCAGGTAATGAGTCGCTCTCGTGGGAGAAGCCTTGGACCTCGAACTTGGCATTCCACTTCGGCTTCTGGCATCGATTGACCGTCGATTTGGAGTTATACTACAAGCGTACAACCGATATGCTGATGCAGGTGCCACTTCCATATTCCACATCGGGCTTTGGCTACAAGTGGGATAATGTCGGAGCAATGGTGAATAAGGGTGTCGAGTTAAATCTCAATGGAACACTTATTCAGGCAAAGGATTTCGTTTGGACAGTCAATGCAAACTTCTCGTATAACCACAACCGCATCACCGAGCTCTATAATGGTGTTCAGGAGTATGAGTTAGCAAATACAAACACCAAACTCAAAGTCGGACATCCGCTTGGTGAGTTTTATATCAACCGCTACGCAGGTGTGAACCCTGCAAACGGAGATGCCTTGTGGTACACAAAAGATGGCAAGATAACCAATGAAATGCGCGATGAGGATAAGGTTCTTGTCGGCAAGAGTTATTTTGCACCTTGGCAGGGAGGTTTCGGTACAGCGTTGTCGTGGAAAGGACTCTCGCTGAGTGCACAATTTTCGTGGGTAGCAGACCGTTGGATGATAAACAATGACCGCTACTTCGATGAGTCGAACGGACGCTTTATGTCATACAACCAGTCGGCTCGCTTGCTCGACCGCTGGAAGAAGCCGGGAGATATCACCGATATTCCGCGTCATGGCGTATATACCGAGTTCGATAGCCGATTGTTGGAAGATGCATCGTTCCTCCGTTTGAAGAATGTGATGCTTTCGTATTCGTTCCCTCAGTCGCTTTTGAAGAAGAGCAAGGTGTTCCAGGGTTTGCGATTGTATGCGCAAATTCAGAACCCTCTGACCTTTACAAAGTTCTCTGGTTTGGATCCGGAGGGTACAGCCAATGTATATCAGGCACAGTATCCAATGGCTCGTCAATACACATTTGGACTTGATATAACATTCTAATGGCTACGATGATGAAGAGTACAATATATAATATAAAGGTATGTATTGCGGCGGTTGTGGTGCTTTTTGCGACAACCTCGTGCTTGGATAAGTATCCTGGCAGTGCAATACCGACAGAAAAGTCGATGAAGACTTTTGATGATGCCCTGCAACTCAATACGGGTATCTATGCTATGCTGAAAAGTTCGAGCCTCTATACCGGTTATTTGACTATCTTGCCCGATGTGCAGACAGACTTGGTCTATGCGGTAGATGGTTATAGCAATCAGTTGGGAAACTTCTGGTTGTGGCAGATTCGTTCGACATCGTCGGAATCGGAGGCTGTGTATGCTTCGCTCTACAATGTGATTTCGAACTGTAACTTCTATCTCGAAAATGTTGGTGTGGTTAAGGCGAACACCAGCGATGACGACAAACTTGCCGAACTCGATGTTCTGACGGGAGAGGTTTATGCGGTGCGAGCGCTGGCATATTCGGAACTTATAAAGTTGTTCTGTAAGGCGTATGACCCTGCAACGGCAAAGGATGAGTTGGGAGTAGTATTGCGCAAACATTACTCGAAACCTGAGGTGGCAAAGCGAGCTTCATTGTACGACTCGTATCAGTTCGTGTTGGAGAATTTGGACCAAGCAGACGAACTGCTTGATAGCGACAACGACCAATTTGGTAATATCTACAATACCAAGGCTATGGCTCAGGCATTGCGCGCTCGTGTAGCGCTCTATATGCAGGATTGGAAGACGGCTATCGAGTACTCGACAAAGCTTATCGAGAGCGATGCATTTGCGCTCTCTTCGGTTAATACAACACTGTCGGGCTCCGAGTCGCATTTCCAATACTTGTGGAGCAACGATGATGGTTGGGAGATTATATGGCGTGTATATCTGACTCGTCCGACCGATGGCGGAAAACTCGGCTCTCCGTTCTTGTCCTTTACACAGGGCTTGGGCTATCGTCCTGACTATGTGCCGGCACAGTGGGTATTGAATCTCTATGGAGCGAGCGACCTTCGTTATAAGGCCTATTTCAGCAATATCACAACAGTACATCAACATCAGCTGACTTGGCCATTGTTGATTAAGTACTATGGTAATGCAGGCTTCATTAACGAATATCTCACTTACGAGGTTTCGATGCCAAAGCCATTCCGCTTGGCTGAGCAGTATCTGATTCGTGCTGAGGCTTATTGCAGACAAGCTACTCCGAACTATTCGGCAGCATCGGCAGATTTGACAAAGTTGCGCGAGGCTCGTTTCAGCTCAGGCTCGGGTGCGATGAATGTGAATAAGGATAATTTTATTACAAATATTGCCGAGGAGCGTGTTCGCGAGTTGTATATGGAGGGACACCGTTTGCAGGATATCAAGCGTTGGGGCAAACTCTATAACAATGGCAAGGGCTTTGAGCGTACCCCGCAGACCAACTCTTTGGAGGAGGGTAGCTCAATTAAGAAGTCGGCTGACGACTATATGTTTGTATGGCCAATTCCTCGTCACGAGGTGGAGGCTCCTGGCTCGCAAGTCGTACAGAACGAGGGCTACTAAACAAGGAGGGTGACTATGAAGAAGATTTTTAATATAATGTTGGCTATTGCTGCGGTTGCGGGTGTTGTTGCTTGCAACGAGCAATATACCACCTATAAAGGTAACGAGTATTTGATGTTCGCAGATACCCTCTCTACCAATATGGTATTGGCAGATGGTACGCCATTCAAGGTCAAGGTCTCTTCGACCGTGGCGCGCGACTTCGACCGTACCTATGCAGTGGAGATTATCGATAAGGGTAGCAATGCAATCGAGGGCTACCACTATCGCCTCGGCTCGAACACTATCACAATTCCTGCGGGTAAACTCTCGACAGAGGTTGATGTGTATGGCAACTATGAAAATATCGAGCCTACCGACTCGCTTGGTTTTACCTTGAAGTTGGTTATGCACGAGGATTTGAAGTGGGGAGTCTATCCAAACTCCGACCAGACAAAGGTTGTGATGTATAAGGCGTGTCCATTCGATATCAACGAGTGGGGTGGCACCGAGCAGGAACCAAAATACTGCCTGCTGACATCGTTGTTGTTGTACAGCTATCCTGGTCCGAACACCTCGCACCAGCGATTGGTGAAGTGTTACAAGCACAAGACAATGGAGAATACAATCGTTATGGATGATTTGTTCTATAACGGCTATGATGTATTGCTCACCTTCGAGGACAATCCTGCTGAGCCACTCTTGAAGATGGAGGCAGACCAGGTTATCGGTAGCGAATATACCGTTTTTGGTATGCAACATGGCGACGGTAAGATTTTGGGAACACACTCGCCTCGTGCCGAACAAGCGTCATACTACAATGCGTGTCAAAAGTATGCGCAGTTGTGGGTGCTGATGTATGTGAATGACCTCTCGACTACGGTTGGTTATGTAGGTTACTTCTATAATATCCTCGAATGGCTATCGCAAGAGGAGGCAGAGGATATTATGAGAGAAGGACTATAAAATTGAGGATTGAGGATTGAGAATTGAGAATTGAGAATTATAAAGAGCCAATAGCTAAAAGCTAATAGTAAAGAAGAAGTATGAAAAAGATATTTGTTGTATTGAGCGTTGTAGCAATGATGTTCGTTGCTTGTGCTCCCGATAATGGAGGTAATGCTCCCGTGCCACCACCAACTTTCCCTGAGTTGCAGGAACTTACCGTAGAGTCGGGTAAGTCGTATGATATAACTTTCACAACCGATAAAGCTTGGATCGTATCGCTTTCGGCAGAGTCGGCAGTATATGCAACCCTGACCTACACCTACGAGGATGGCTACACCAGCACCGACGCCCAATTATATGGCGAGGCTGGCGAGCACACCATTAAGGTAAATGTGTTTGAGGGCATTATGAGCTATGCCAAGGACTTCGTTGTTATGGTGGATATGACCTTGGGTGCCTATACTCAAAGTATTGCTAAATTGACTATTCCACGCACACCATACGCGATTGATGTTTATGGCTCGGCTCCGGAGGGCTTCGAAAACACTTTGTCGAAGTTTGTCGATGGAGGGCATCCTGAGAATGGTCCGTTTGTGAATGCTCCTAATAAGTATTCGGTGTTGTATTTGAGTACTTCGGAGGCGCAGTATGGCGACTATGTTGTGGCTCACGACTTCGACAAGCTCTACAACTATGTGGTGTATGCAAAGAATAAGGAGGGTGAGTTTGTTCCTACAACCGAGAGTACCAAGTGGCTCGAATTGCGAGCTTTCACTCGCAATATAACTGACGATAAGGGCGTATCAAAGCTCTACAAAATGTTCAGCCTTAGTATGGACCACACCAAGTCGGATGCAGTATTCACCGAGGGCGTAGGCTACGAGGCTTATGTAAATATCGAGGATGAGAAAGGCGATGCAGTGGTATCAGTTTACTTCCTCTACGATCCGAATGCCGTGGTTGTTGTCGAGACCAAGATGGAGCTTGCAAATCCTGAGCTGGCAGCCGAGAAGGGTATTGTTTTCGAGGATAATGGCTACTCTTACACATTAACCTATCCAACTGCCGAGAGCCTCACTACCGACTTCTTGGCGGGAGCGTTGAAGTTTACTGGCTACAACGAGATTTACGGCGGTTTCGGTAGCGGCACACAAAATCTCGTATTCGAGCATAACGAGGAGTCGGACATCTGGTATATATGCCTTGCCGAGGGTGCTTCGGTTGCGAGCCTTGTGCGCGAAGATGTCTTGAATATCAGTGCTGTAAGCAATGAGATGCATAGCTACACCATCAACCTCGTATTCGACTGGATTAAGGCAATGGATGGCGGTTCGGATATAGACTACTTGGTTAATTTTGTAAATGCCGAGGTAGCAAATGCAGCTGGTGCAACACTCTCGAAGTTGGAGAGTACAAGCGCAGACTACGATACAGAGTGGGGTATTGAGGCACAGTATTGCCTCACCTACAACTCGGCAGAACTGCTCTCAACCCCTGCTAAGGCAGCGTTGAATATCAATGGTTTCGAGATTGGTACTGTTTCGAATATTCACAAGGAACAGAGTGGTGACGAGTTCTCATACTCCGATGCCTTGGAGTTTGCGAAGGATGCCTCTACTGGCGAGATACTTCTCACTCTTAAAGAGGATGTCGAGGCGTCGCAGATACCTAATGGTAAGTGCGACTTGCTCTGTGCAGATGTATCGGGTAAAAAGTTTATACGAATTCTCTTTGTACTCAACGACACAAAGACAGAGTAGTAGCGTAGCGAAAATAGAAAAAAGCGAAATAAATAATTTTTCTGATGAAGAAGTTTTTTAAGATAGACATATTTGCAGTGTTGCTTGCAGTGATGTTTGCCTCGGCTTGTGTTACAACCCCCGATGTAGACTTGTGCGAGCATGACTACGGATATGTACAGTTTAAGCTCTACAAGGAGGCCTCATACGCCCCTTCGACCTCGTCGCGTGCGGGCTACGATCCGTTCGACATCTACTTGGCAGAGGCTTGCAAGATTGAGGTAAACCTTACCGATGCGAACAATCGCCCAATTCGCCAGACATTGGTGCTCTCGGCATCGAATGATATGGCAGCGGAGTATGGTTTGCGCAGCGACAAGTTGAAACTCCTCACAGGCGACTACAAATTGGGTAATGTTATCCTCTTCGATGCCGAGGATGTGGTTTTGGCGCGCTTTGTACCAAACTCTAAGCGAGAGTTCTCGGTTGTTGCCGGTGGTTTGACCATTCACGATGTTACGGTAAATGTTACGGCTCGCGGACAGGTGCAGATTACATTGGTTAAGGACTTCTCCGAGTTCGAGAATATCCCAACCCGTAGTGAGCGCTCGGTGCAATATACTTTCGACGAGATTAAGTATGTGGATATTGCAGTTAAGAAGGTGCGTAACGGAGCAACCATAGGCGATCCTATCGTTTTGGAGAACTTGAAAGCAAAGTTCTCGCAACATTTCGACGAGGAGGACTACCAGAACGATGCTCACGGCTATAAGACCTCGTCTATTCTCTGCGATACGCTTATTATGCTCGAAGCAGATACCTATCGTGTGGTATCCTACACTACTAAGTCTGACAAGTCTACGGGCATATTGGAGATAAATGATGGACCTGCGCTTTCGGAGTTCTCTATCGAGGATAACAAGGTTACCAAGACAAAGGTTAAGGTTTCGCTCTACGAGAGTGACGAGTATATCAAAGATAACTACGCTCTGTATTGGATATGGAAGTCGCTCGATGGCGATAATTGGAGCTACGATGGCGAGAGCTATCCTCGTGGTGCAAATTGGAACTTCAATAAGGATGTCGATTTGTGGTGCGAGCAGCCGGGTGTGCAAGTACACGCCAATGGCCGTATCGCAAGCCTCGATTTGAGCAACTTCGGCTTTAAGGGTCATCTCTCGCCGATGATTGGACAGCTCACGGAGTTGATTGTTCTTAATCTTGGTACCCACAACGATACCAATATTATGTACGACCCATCGCTCGATATGAAGCGTTCGCACACAGAGCGTATGCGCAATCTCGTTGCCGACCAGCGTGCATATTTGCGCTCGATTCACCCTGCAATCCAGATGTCGGAGCCTTGCGCTCGTGCATTGATGGAGAAGGGTTTAACCTCGCCGGCAATCTCGCACTATGAGAAGGGTGGCAAGGAGAGCGACATTATCAATAAGAAGAGTGGCGCGCAGACTATTCAGAAGTTCGATATGAACCACGGAACATTGAAGAATGGTTTGCTCTCGTTACCAAAGGAGATTGGCCGCTTGAAGAAGCTCGAAACGCTCAATATCGCAAATGGCGAGCTTGTTTCGTTGCCCGATTCTATTATTCATTTGGAGTCGCTCTCTTCGATTGAGATTTACAACTGTCCGAAGATGGTTTCGTTTCCAACGCACATCGACAAGTTGCCGGCTTTGCGTTCGGTGAATATCTCGAACAATAAGCAGTGGAGTGCCGAGGAGATTGAGAAGGGTATTGCGGCTCTTGCAAAGGGTGCTTCTCGCAAGGAGATAGAGATTCTCTACGCCCGTGAGAATAACCTTTCGAAGCTCGACAAGGAGTGGTTTGGTGGTAGCCGTGGCGGTTTCGAGGCTATGGGCTTGCTCGACTTGGCATTCAACAAGATTCAGCGTGTGGATGCACTCGGCAAGGAGGTGCAGCTTATTCAGCTCTACCTCGACAACAACCAGATTGAGGAGATCCCGCACGATAGCGAGGGCTACTTCTGCGGTTATGACGATGTGGAGACCTTCTCGGTGAACTACAACAAGTTGAAGAAGGTGCCAAATATCTTCAACTCGAATAGCCTCTATACGATGAATGCCGTAAGCTTTGGCGGTAATCAGATTACGGGCTTCGAGGGCGAGGAGGACGGCTCGTACAAGGGTATTAAGGTTAAGACCTTGACCTTGTCGTTGAACCCGTTGAAGAAGTATCCTACAGCCTTTGCCAAGTCGAACTCGTTGTTCGAGTATCTCATTGTGAGTGCTTGCCAGATTGAGGAGATTCCAGAGAATTGTTTCGATCACAAAAACGCTGTAAATCATATGTCGTTTGACTTCTCGTACAATCGTTTGAAGGATATGCCAAAGGATTTTCATGCCGGAAATATGCCTTATCTTTATGGCGTGGATTTGTCGTTCAATCGCTTTGAGAAGTTCCCATACTACCCACTCGATGCCGAGTCGTTGACCGTATTGTCGGTGCGTAGCCAGCGTAATGAGAAGGGTGAGCGTTGTTTGAGAGAGTGGCCACAAGGTATCTATCAGCATAAGGGCTTACGAGGCTTGTATCTCGGTTCGAACGACCTGAGTACGATAGACGATACAATTTCGACATTGTGCTACTATTTGGATATTAGCGACAATCCGAATATTGTCTTTGATGCGTCTGATATCTGCTATGCTTGGCAGGTTGGAGCATACATCCTCTACTACGACAAGACGCAGAAGATATTGAATTGTGATATGATGTTGGAGTAAAATCGGAGGGAGAAGAAGAGTATGAAGTTAAGATATAATATATTAGTATTGGTCATGGCGGCAATTGCTGTCGTAGCTTGTACGAACGAGCCAGAGGTTGTCGACTTCAAATCGGATGTCAATACGATAGATGTAGAGGCAGATGGTGGCGTTAAGAAGGTGCGTATTCAGTCAAGCGACGAGTGGGTAGCCTCGGTAGGTATGCAGTCGAATGGCGATCCAAATCCTTGGATTGCAGTGTCGCCTGCGAATGGTCGTGGCACGGTAGAGTGCGACTTTATTATCGACTCGGCATTGACCGCATATCCGCGTGAGGCTGTGGTTTCGATTCGTAACATTCGCACCAACAAGGAGCAGCGTATCTCGGTGAAGCAGCAGGGTTATAAATACTCGGTTGAGCTTGACAAAACCAATGTTGAGGTGAAGAAGTTTGCCGAGTATGGCAAGCGTTACTTCGATGTTATGGTAAAGACCAACTTCGACTTCGATGTGAAGATTCCGCAGGCGGCGCAGAAATGGATTGAGCGCGAATCGGCATCGAAACTTGGCGATGCTTATAAGCTCAATCTGAATCGAGGAATACGACCTCGCGAGGTTAAGGTTCGCTTTAATTGGAAGATTAACAACTCGCCTGATGTGCGTTTGGCGGACATCGAGTTTGTGCCTATGGAAGAGGGCGTAACCGTTGCGTATAGCGATAAACTATCTGTTTCGCAGGAGGCTGGCGAGAAGATTATCGCAGAGACTTGTGAGGGAGATTCGCTCGCGTTGTTAAATATCACTCAGACAATGCAGTGCTGGAATCAATACGACACTTCGGTACCGATGAGTTCGTGGAGTGGTGTTACCGTGTGGGATAAGCGTATGGAGGGATGCAAACCAGAGTGGGTTGGTCGCGTGAAGCGAGTGGAGATTTTCCTCTGTAATGCTTACGAGGGCTTGCCTTACGAGACAAAGTACCTTACGGCTGCTGACGAGATCTATATCTTCTCGAACGAGAACTCTATGTTGAAGAGTATTGACCTTTTCGAGAAATTTACCAGCGAGGACCCGCTCAAACTCGATAACTTGAAGCGTCTGACTGTTGCGGCATTCGGTGTATCGACATTTGCGCCTGAAAATAATGTTTCAATGCCTAACTTGGAGTTCCTTGACCTTGGTTCCAATAACTTCCAGCGTGTGCCAGAAGCAATTAACACCGAGAAGTTCCCTAAGCTTCGTGCTTTGGTGTTGAATGCTCAGCAGCGTCATGCGGTATCGGATTTGAGTAATACTCGCCACGCAATCGAGCAACTTGGAGGTCTTGTAGAGGAGGAGAAATTCCCTGAGCGTCTTTTGAAGTGGGGCTTGGATACCTTGGTTTTGAGTGTGAACTATCTCCACGGCGAGCTTCCTTCGTTCGAAAATGACCCTGAGGTTCCAAAATGGACCGAGGCAGAGGTTATTGCAGCAGATACATTGCCTATGGCATTGGTAGGTACTCCGAAGATTATGCCTACGACCAAGACCTTCCGTATCAACCATAATCGTATGTCGGGCGAGGCTCCAAAATGGTTGTTGATGCACCCTGCACTCGATTGGTGGGTGCCATTCAGCCTTGTCTTCCCACAGGAGGGCCGATGGGTTGATGGTACGAAGTCGGGCTTCACGAATGAGCCAGCAAATCTTGTTGATTACTACAAGAATTGGTATCCGAACAAGAAGATGGCGAATAGTATCGAGGAGGAGATACCGGAGGATGATAGCAATATTATCAGTAAGTAGGAGGATATGATGATGAGAACAAGAGATATATTATTGTTTTTGGGAGCGATGTTTTTGTTTGCTTCGTGTGTAAACGAAGGAGATATGAATATTGTGCAGACCCCTTCGACAGAGGAGTCCTACTCCGCTGGCGAGATTTTAGTGAAGTTTTCGCCAGAGGTGGCTTCGATGCTGGAAGAGGCGGGCGTTGTGCGCTCGAATGTAACCCGTAGCGGTGTTGGTAGTGTAGATGAGTTGCTCGATTTTATCGAGGGATTTGAATTGTCGCGCGTATTCCCTGTTGATATGCGTCACGAGGAGCGAACTGTGCGCGATGGTTTGAACTGTTGGTATGTTGTGCGCTATCGTGGCGACTATACGACCGAGGATGTTGCTCGTCGCTTTGCACAGTTGGGCGAGGTGCAGAAGACCGATGTGAATCGCACTATCAAGCGTGCCAATACTCGCAAGGCGATACCGTTGTCGAAGGCGGCATATAATGAGATGGCAGCCTCGACCAGAGCATTGCAAGGCTCGTTCAACGATGCGTTGTATGCCAAGCAGTGGAATATCGAGAATGACGGCACAATGGCGGAACTTAAAGGTAAAGCTATTGCCGGTGCCGATGTTCAGGTTGTCAATGCGTGGGAGAAGACAACGGGCGATAGCTCAATCGTTGTTGCGGTACTCGATGAGGGTATCGACATCGAACATGACGATTTGAAGGCAAATATCTGGACCAACCCTAACGAGGGCAAAGACTACTTTGTCGATGAGGATAAGAATGGCTTTAAGGGCGACAAGCACGGCTACAACTTCGTTAACGAGACAGGTAGAATTACTTGGGAGGGCTACTACGACTCTGGTCATGGTACGCATGTGGCAGGTACTATTGCTGCGGTAAACAACAATAGTATCGGTATTGCTTCGATTGCAGGTGGCGATGGCTCGGCAAATAGCGGCGTGAAGATTATGGTTTGCCAGATCTTCTCGGGTAATGTTTCGACCGGTCTTCTCAATGTTGTTCGAGCAATGAAGTATGCAGCAGACAATGGTGCAGTAGTTATGCAGTGTAGCTGGGGCTATGTTTCGGGTGCGGTACACGAGTATGAGTGGGGAGAGGCAGGTTTCGCTTCGGAGGAGGAGTGGATTGCTGGCTCGCCAATAGAGAAGGAGGCTCTTGACTACTTTATCAAAAATGCCGGCTCGCCAAATGGTGTTATAGAGGGCGGAATTGCGATATTTGCTGCGGGAAACGAGAATGCTCCAATGGCTGGATATCCAGGTGCAGCCGACTATTGCGTGTCGGTGGCGGCAACTTCGTCAGACTTTACACCTGCGACCTATACCAACTATGGACCAGGTACCACAATCTCGGCTCCGGGAGGTGACCAAGACTATCACTACGACTATCTTAACCCGCTGACGGGTAAATATGGCGATGTTGGTTGTATCCTTTCGACCTTGCCTGACCATATCAGTGAATCGGGTTATGGCTATATGGAGGGTACCTCTATGGCGTGTCCTCATGTATCGGGCGTAGTTGCCCTCGGATTGTCGTATGCGACAAAGTTGCGTAAGCACTTCAAGGCAGAGGAGATTCGTAAGATGCTGTGCGATGCGAAGAATGTAACCCCGATTGACGACCATATAAAGGCGAAGGATTACAAGGTGTACTATCGCTATGTCTCCGATATTGGAGCTATCCAACCTATGCAGTTAGAGTTGGCTCCGTATATAGGTCAAATGGGTGTGGGCCAAGTTAATGCTTCGGCGTTCCTCGCAGCGATTGGTGGCGAGGAGGCAGGTGTGACTATGCGTTTCCCTAACCTCGTGATTAAGGTAGAGGATGCGATTGCAATAAATCCGGCTATCTACTTTGTGAATGGCGAGAGTTTGACATATACAGTAACAGTTGCCGATACAAATGTCGCAACATGCAAGAAAGAGGGTGCAAACCTTGTATTCTCGGGTTTGTGTGTAGGCTCGACTAAGGCTACCATCAAGGCAAGCAACGGCAAGGAGCAGGCGTTTGTTATTACCGTTCGCAAGTCAAACGGTTGGCTCTAAAAAGCGGAAAACGGATGAGAGAATTTCTTGTGGTTGTAATGCTTTGTGCTGTGCAGTTGTTGAGTGCGCAGATACGCATTATTCCACAAGATAAACTCCTCGAAGCCCAACCAAAGGTGGTTGAGAGCTCTCCGTTACGATTTGTAACCGAAGATGTTAGCTTCGGCACAATCGACGAGATGTCGGGAGTGTGGCAGGGTAGTACTACCCTCGTAAATAGAGGTGCCGAACCGATAGCCATAACCCAAATAAAGAGCACTTGCGGTTGTTTGAGGGCGGAGTTGTCAAAGAGGGTGCTTGCTCCGAGCGAGAGTGTGAAGGTCGCTTTGAAATACTATCCGCGAGGTCACGCAGGGCGAGTGTCGCAGAGGGTATTGCTCTACACAAATGGCTCAGCCGAGCAACCTTCGGCAATATTGCATCTGCGAGGTGTGGTGACCGCCTCAGCAGATAGGAGTGACGACTATCCATATTGTCGTGGTACGCTGCGTCTGCGACAAGAGCGGGTGGTATTTGACGGTGAAGGTCAACAAGTGCTTCGCATAGCTTGTATGAATGGAGGCTCGTCGGAGTTGCGCCCAATGGTGGATACTCTGCTTACATCGAAGGTATTGCGAGTTTGGTTTGAACCCTCAATTCTCGCTCCAAAGCAGGAGGGCGATATGATGGTGGAGTATCGCCCGAACGAGGTGAAAGAGGGTGCGGAGAACCTTAAAATATACCTAAAATTACCCAATATATCTCCACGCCAAGGCGTTGTAGAGGTGTTGATAGAAAAGAAAGAGAGATAAAATAGTAGATAATATGAAAAAAATTACTAATTTTGCAATAGTGATGTTGTGTGCAGTCGTAGCACTTGCATGTACCGAGAAGAGCGGTGTGGTAGAGGAGTTCCTCGATGTTACACCTAATAATATCTCGGGTGTATGGAGCATGGAGAGTTATGATAATGGACACACATTAGGCGAGGGTGTGTACTACTATATCGAGTTCGAGCGTAAGGATAAGACCTTTACGAGCTACGACATTAGTGGCAGTATGCATACTGTTAAGCGCTCTGGTCGTTACGATATCTACACCGATGGCGCAGCAATCATTCGTGGCTTGTATGACTATGGTCAGGGTGATTGGGAGCATCGTTACTATGTTCGTGACTTGACCAAGGACCGTATGGTTTGGGTTGCGGTAGATGACGAGTCAATCGTGCAAGTCTATGTACGCGCAGAGCTACCCGAGGGGCTTAAAGAGGGGCTTAAAGAGTAATTTATTAACAACTAAAATAAAACTACAATGAAAAAACTAACCATCATTTGTGTGTTGCTCTGCACCGTATTTGGCGTACGAGCAGCTGAGATTCTTTATGGTCCGTATGTTCAGGCTATCACCGAGGATTCTGCCTACATTGTATGGGTTACCGACAAAGCTACCTACGGCTGGGTAGAGGTTAAGGGCGAAGGGGAGAAGAAGCCTACAACTTTTATCGAGAGCAACCTTGGATTGCTTCACAATCGTCGAGTTCACCGTGTTCCGGTTAAGGGCTTAACCCCTGGCAAACTCTATAAGTACGAGATTTTCTCGCAATACGAGGATAAGAACGGTAATAAGGATGATGTGCTCTCGAAGGATAAGAATATGTACGGCAATCCATACACATTCCGCACAAATGACCGCAACAAGGAGGAGGTTTCATTCCTTATCAATGCCGATACTCACTACAACCCTACTCGTTTCAGCGAGCTCTACACCTTGGAGCGTATCAAGGATAAGGACTTTGTGGTGTTCGACGGTGATATGGTAACCACATTCGCAAACGAGAAGAGCCATTTCGACAAACTCTTCTCTCATGTTCAGGAGGTTTTCGAGAACTATAACACTCAGTTCTACTTTGTTCGTGGCAACCACGACGCTCGTGGTAACCACGCTGTTAAGTTCTTGGACTACTATCCAACTTGGACAAATATGCCATACTTTGCCTTCCGTCACGGCCCTGTATTCATCCTTGCAATCGATGGTGGCGAGGATAAGCCGGATAGCGACATCGAGTACTATGGCACCGCTGCTTTCGACCTCTATCGTCAGGAGCAAGGCAAGTGGTTGGAGAAGGTTTTGGAGAGCGAGGAGTTCAAAACCGCAACCTATCGCATCATCGTTTCGCACATTCCACTCACCGAGAACTCTTGGCACGGTGGTCGCCATGCTTGGCAGCACCTTGCGCAGCGTTGTGAGGATAAGGGCGTCAATATTATGATTTCTGGTCACCTCCACAAGAATCGATTCATTGCTGAGGGCACACATAACCGCACATTCCCTACTCTCATTATCGGAGCAGACAAGTTGGCAGATGTTGTAGCAAACAAAGATGCGCTTACTATCAAGGTGTTAAATATTGACGGATCAGTAAAGGATACTTATACCTATCCAGCAAAGAAATAAGCGCAAATAAGCGGTAAATTTTGCACCGCACTTCGATAGACGAGTTGCTCACATACGCTAAGTATGCTGCGCACTCGGCTTCTTGTTTGGCACAAAATTTCCTCGCTTATTTGCACTTATTTGCGTTCGGAATGAGAGCGGCTCTTTTTGAGTTGCACTTCAATAACCCACCTGCTCACATACGCTAAGTATGCTGCGCGGTGGGTTTTTCGTCTATTTTATTTGGATTTCTTCTCGCCTCTGACCACCAATCCTACTCCGATAAAGATAATAACAGCGAAAAATAGCGTGTCGAGGTGTGGTTTATCCAAACCCATCACTACGGCAAGTGAAATTGCCACCACAGGCTGAATATAGGCATATATGCTTGTAACGGTTGGAGCCACAACCCTCAGCGAGTAGTTGAGCAAAAGGTTCGGCAGATAGGTCGGCACAATAAGTACAAATAGTGCAGCCAAAATTATCGGCGTACTCATTGCTGCAAAGTCGGTGGTGAAGATATCGTGCGCACCTATCGGCAACATTACGATAGCCGATGCGCAATATATCCACCGCAGCAGGGTTGTAATGCGATACTTGCCGACCAGCCTCTTAAACCATACCATATATGCTGCCGATACGCAGGCGGAGGTTAAAATCAGCAGGTTTCCCTCTACGCTTGAATTCTCGTGCGAACTATGGTTGCTCGATACGATGATCGCAATAGCACCTGCCATACCGAGCAGCAATCCTATGGTTTTGGCATTCGACAACCTCTCCACGCCCACTATCGTCGATAGAAAGAGTACGATAAGGGGTGTCGAGGTGCTTATTATAGAGCCGTCAATAGGCGAGGTGTTTGCCAAGCCGAACATCATACACAGTTTTCGCGCTACACCCATAAGCATTGCGGCACCGAAAATCTTTATGCGGTCAGCTGTTTCAACTCTTTCGGGCTTCTCCCAAAGCAGTGGCACAAGCGACCATAAGGCTGCAATAACCAACGATGCCGATACCATAGCCATAGGCGAGATGTATCGCCCGAGCACAAGGTTGTAGAAGGGGTAGTCGCAAGCCCATACTATATTGCAGAGTATGAGCGAGAGGTGTGCCCATACGGGTTTGATATTTGCCATTGTTGCCGTAGATTTTAACAGAGAGAAGGTGGCAAAGATTGTGCCTGCGGGGTGGGGAAGGCTTTTGACGAGACTTGGCAGACTCTGAGAACAGAGTCTGCCTTGCCTCGTCAGGCTATGGAAATAAAATAAACAACGAGAATCGCAAATGCGATACTTGCAATAAAGAATAGAGAGTATCTCGTGCAAGCACGGCTACTCTCTATTCTTTATCACAAATGCCACCCTATTGGGTGGCATTCTCGTTGTTTGTTTTGATTTCTCAGAGCTGTTGACGAGGCTTGAACTCGTGACCTCTTCCTTACCAAGGAAGTGCTCTACCACTGAGCTACAACAGCAATTATCCGCTAAAAGCAGGGCAAAAGTAATGCTTTTTTTTTGTTCTGCCAAATTTGTAGCGAATAAAATGTAACTGTAATAGTAAAAAATACGGAATTATCGACTTTACCACCCAACTGCCGGCTTGACAATGCCGAACATCAGCCACGCCACAATGAATGTAACAACAATATTAAAACATTGTGCACCAAGGAAGGTGTAGAGGATATTGCGGTTATCTTTCGATATAATATCCTTCAAGCGCGTGTCCATACCGATACAGACAAATGCCAACGAGAAGAAGAAGGTCGAAAATGTCTTTGCCATCGATGTTTCGGCAAGTTTTTTCGCCTCCCAATCGGGGAAGATGTGGCTGCTTTGCAATAGGCTGAACACTAACGATGCAAGTACAAAGCCTAATACAAACTTCGGGAATTTCTCCCACACAAGACCGAGCGAAGGGCGTCGCAACCTACCATCGCCATCCTTCGAGGCGAGGTAGGTGGCGATGCAGAATGCCACAATACCGATCAATACATTCTGCGTAGCCTTCACAATCATTGCAGTTTTATTCGCAGCATCGTTTATCATATCGCTCGCTGCCGCTACGCCACTTGTGGTGTCGACTGTGCCACCAATCCAAGCACCCATAATCTCATTCTGCACCGCCACATCCTCGGTCAAAAGAGGCACTATCCACTTTGCCAGCAACGGCATCAGATAGATCATCGGCACCGCTATAATCAGCACCACCGAGATAATATAGGATAGGTATTTGTCCTGCACCTTCGTAACACCTCCCGTAGCGATGCAAGCCGACACTCCACAGATTGTTACTCCTCCCGAAAGCGTCATTCCGGCACGCTCCTCGACCTTCATTCGGCGTGAGAGCCAAAATCCGAATAGCCATACGCAAGTGACCACGATACATGCCTGCACGATGCCCGCAGCACCCGAAGTTACGAAGTCGCGGAAGAGGATTGTTGCACCGAGGCATACCACACCAATCTTGATGAAAAATTCGCCCTGAATAGCGGGTTTGAGCCAATCGGGAATGCGGAAAAAGTTGCGGATAATAAGTCCGAAGATAACCGAGAAGAATACCGCCTCGAAGCCGTAGTATTTCACGGCAGGGAGTTTGGCGATATACTGCGCGAGGAGCGACACTGCGAATACTACCACAAACGACCAAAACAGCCCTCTGAGTGGGCGAGAGAGCAGTCGGTTGCCGATGTATAGCACTACGAGGGCAATCGCAAAGAGTACGCCTACGCTTATCCACGCATCTGTGGTGGCGAGTGTCGAAGGTATGGTGATAACCTTCTTGATGGTGGGGTATTCGCCAGCCAAGCCGGCAAGAATTAAGAGGGGAATTGCGAGGAGGGTTACCACCCAATCTTCGACAAGAAGTTGTTTGAAAAAGTTTTTCATCTCTCTGTAAATCAAAATTAGAAAATGCCCGACACCATTGCCATCAGCGAGTGGGCAAGCGGTTTATCGAAATGCTGATACTGCTTGATTGTGTAGTTGAGTTGCAGTCGCATATATCGCCACGGCTGATAAGCTACACCAAGCGTGTAGTTGAACTCTCTCGCTCGATTGCGTATATTCTCGTCAAAGTAGTCGAAGCGCACACCTACCGAGCCATAACCAGCCTTTGGGGTGTGGAACTTCCAGCCAGCCGAGGCGTAGGTACCTTCCGAGAGTAGTGTGCCTGTGTTGCCACGCAGATACTCCGAGCGCACGAAGGCGTGGCGACCATTGTAGGCGATACCGCCACCATAACGCTGGTATTCGAGATACTCTTTATCGCCGAAATTGCCCTCGCCATATTGGTAGTAACCCGCAATAGTCAAATCTTTCAGGGGGCAAATCATCAAACGCCCTACGAAATCCTTGCTGTGGTTGTTATCCTTTTTCGAGTTTATGCCGTTGCCATTGAAAATCGCAAGGTTGTAGTTTATAATGCTATAATTATTCCTTTTCACAAATCCTCCATAGAGTTGCGCTCCGCAGTCGCGACCTGCCGAGCTGATGCCCGTAATATCGTGGCTACTCATCTTTACCAATCGTTGCACGACAAGTGAGTAGTCGATAAATTCGAGTTTCAGTGGAGCATACTCCGAGTTTTCGATGGATAACGGAATTTTGAACTGTCCGACCTGTATGCCGAGTTGAGTAAATGGGCGATAGCGCACCCACGCATCGACAATCTTCGGACTCTCGGCAAAATCGACCTGCAAGCGGTAATCGGCAATACCGACCTTCTTGTTCTCTGCGATTTTTCCTGCAAAGGAGAGCCTTGCACGGCGAATACGGAACGAAGAGTTTTCGGTCTTGCTCTCTGCGTATTCCAGGGTGTAGAGTGCTTGCAGATAACCCGAAATTTTGAGATGCTTTTGAAACTCATCCCACGATATGCCCTTTGCCGTGAGAGCGAAAGAGACGATGAGTAGAGTAGTTAAGATAGCTCGCTTCATAATATAGACAAAAAAGATACACGGCAAAGGTATCCGTTTTACCCTTGTCGTGTATCGTTGTCCAGGTCGAAAAGCCCTACCGAACTATATATAGGACCATTCGTTCTATTTTGTTTAGAATAGAGCCGTTACCAACAGCTTTACACCGTTGCCGAACTGTCGGTTGTTGTCAAATGTGTAGTGAACGCGGTGTTCGAGCGAGTATGCCAACTGCACATGGAAATACTTGATTGGCTCATAGCCTACGCAGATAGAGTAACGCATATCGATAGCGGCATTCTTGGTGTCACGCTCAACATAGTCGAAGCAGTTGCGGCAGAAGTAATCAACCATACCGCCTGCCCAGAACATACCGGCATTCTTCGGGAGTTGGAAACGCTTTCCGGCCTCTACATATACACCCTCCGATACGAGTGAGCCGGTCAAACCTGCGAGGTACTCTCCGCGAGCAAAGCCCTGCTTGCTATCGTAGTTAAAACCGCCACCCCAACGGTGCATAGTCACATATTCGGGATTTTTGTTCCAACCATATTCGCCCTTAATCTGCTCCTCCGAGAAGAACTTGGCAAGGTTTGCCTCGCCCCATTGATAGTATGCAGCCAACGCAAAGTCCTTCGAGGTCTTGATGGTCAATTTACCAAAAATATCCTTCGACTTATTGTTGTCTTTTTCGTTTACGCCACTACCATTCAAGAGTCCGACATTGTAGTTGATGATGCTGTAACCATCACGATGAAGGAAGCCTCCGAAGAGTTGAAAACCAATATCGCGAGCCGTAACATCTAATCCTGCAACATCGTGCTTGCCCATCTTTGCGAGGTTTGACACTGCGTACGAGAAGTCGATGAAATCGTACTTCGAAGGCGAGATGCTTGCCTCGAAGGTTACGGGATTCTTGAACTGTCCAAACTGAATACCAAACTCTTTGCAAGGCTGATAGCGCATCCACATATCGAGGATAGGATTCTTTGGCACTCGGGCAATGTCGAAGTAGAGGCGGTAGTCGAGTACACCGGCCTTACCCTTGTAGAGGTCGCCCGACAAGGTGAGTCGCGCACGACGCACCGAGAACGACGAGATGTCTGTGGTGTTGTTTTTGTCAATAGCATCGTGCCACTCATACATACCCTGAATAAAGCCCGAAACTTTGAAATACTGACGAAGTTTCTCTCGTGTAGCAATACGCTTCTCCAACTTTGCGAGCCTAACCTCCGTGCTCTCTTTTTCTGCCTCCTTCTTTGTGGCCTCTTGTGCTGAAACCGACGCTCCGACAAGCAATGCCACTAAAATCAAAATGTAAAATTTCTTCATATACTATTTGCTGTTTTTCTTCTTCCACTCTTTGAGGTAGTCGATTGAGAAGGCCTTCTTCTGAGCCTTGTACTTTTCGAGGTTTGAGCCTGAGTGCCAAGTGGTGTAGCCACCCGTCAAACCTGCATCGTACAAACCTCTAATCTCCTTCTCTACATCCTCTGCGTCGTAGCGCAAACCATTCTTATCGACATGCCGCATTACCGGATATGCCTGAATCCAAGTGCGTACCGCAGCAGGAGTTGGCGTAACTGCCTGGCGACCTTGAACTCGCTCGCCCCACGCCTTCAAAAGCTCGTAAGGGTGGTTCCAAGGCTTCTGGATGCCATAGTAGCCATTCGAGAAGTGGTCGGGATAAGGCATTCCGCATATAGCATCGCAGATGTTCGAGATGGCTGGCCAATACTGACCATAAGCGGTAGTGTAGCCGGGGTTAGCCGCCTCGCCAAAGACATCAATCGACACATAGGCACCCACGGCGTGAATCTCGTCGCAAGCGTACTGCACAAAACGCTGAATAGCCTGTACCTTCGACTCGTTGTACTTGTTGTGATAGTCAATCAACTTCTCAACCTTTGTCATACGGTCAGGGAAACGAACATAGTCGAAGTTAATCTCGTTGAGTCCGAACTTACGCACCGACTCCTTTGCCAATTCGACATTGAACTGCCATACCTGACGGTCGTATGGACTTGGCCAATATGCCTTGTTGTGCTTGAATGGCTTGCCCGTAGCCTTCTCGGTGATAGCCACCTCCGGATGGTCTTTTACGAGATGCGAATCCTTGAAGCAGGTGATACGACCAACCACATAGAAGCCCTCCTCGTGGAGTCGCTTTACGGCGTTGCGGTACATCTCCTCCTTGTTCTTGCCGGCGTAGCGGTGGTTTGTTGGCGAGTATTTTGCCATAGCCTCCGCCTTGTAGCCGGGGCACTCGTTGTCCTTTATATCGAGCACAAAGGTGTTAATCTTGGTCTTCTTCGCGAATTCGATATAACTTTCGATGTTGCCGATGACTTTTGGCGAGAAGTTGAGGTAGAGCGAGTAGCAAGCCTCAGGCATCTTGTTGTTCTCGAATACCACACGCTCGGTAGGGTAGAAGTCGCAACCAAACGCCTCGCCACCGCCAAATGAGTTCTTGATAGCCTTGTGTACCTTGTCGTACTGCTCCGCTTTGTAACGCTTCTCTGCCTCCTCTTTCGAGAATACGAGGTATTTGCCATATACAAAGCCTTCGGTGCTACCCTGCTTGACTTTGTAGCGATAAACTTTTCCGTCAGCTCGCAACGAGTCGAAATCGAGAACTGCGAGTTGCTCGCCCTTCTGCGCCTGACCACCAATAAGAGAGGTTTCGCAGTCGGTGATGATAGATGCAGGGGTGCGTACCCAAACACTCTTCTCCTTCACTATCTCCTTCGGAGTGGCAACGAGTGACTGCTCCTTAGCATAGAAATATTGCTTGCGAGTGATTTCGATAGGGTAATATCTCTGCTTCTCGACCTTTACCCCCTTGCCGTAGTTGGCTTTAACTTTGCGACCACGCACCAAGGTTTGAGCCTCGCTGACGATGCCATTTTCGTCAATAGAATAGAGTGTAACATCGGTAGTTGCCGATGCAAGGTATCGCTCCTCGATAATATCCTTACTACCGCACGAAACTGCCATCACGGCAGTCAAAACAAGGGTAAAAAGTATCTTCTTCATATAAATTCAGTGGGTTTTCCTAAATTACGATGCAAAGATAGATATTTTTTCGTATCTTTGCCCGACCAAAAGATAAAATCTTTTATGTAAAGGTAATTTGCCCTTGTAGTTCAACGGATAGAACGAAGGTTTCCTAAACCTTAGATAGCAGTTCGATTCTGCTCGGGGGTACTACTTGAAATGACGGGAGATGCGTACAGAAGTATGGCATCTCTTTTTGTTTCTTTTTTCTTTCCCGAGCAGAATCGTTCAACTTGTTGCGCCTCGGCAGAGTTGTCTTCGGTTGGCGATTATTGCTGTCGCAATCTTTGTCTTTGTCTGATGATTGTCTTTGAAAATAGATTTTCAGCCATCATCAGCCAAACCCAAACAATCTGCGATTGTAATCGCCTCCCTTCGCTCTGCTCTCGGCTTCTGCCGTCGGTCGATTCTGTATAGGTGTAAAAATGCTTGAATATGCTCGGGGGGTACTACTTGAAATGACGGGAGATGCGTACAGAAGTATGGTATCTCTTTTTGTTTTTCCTTCCCTCCCCGAGCAGAATCGTTCAACTTGTTGCGCCTCGGGCGACTTGTCTGCGTGTGGCTATTGTCTACTTGCGCAGATAATTGTCTTTATAAAATGCTGTGTCTGAAAATAAATTTTCGCCACCGCATTTTCTAAACCCAACAATCTTCGATTGCAACAGCCCCACTTCGGTCACCTCTCGGCTTCTGCCGCCGGTCGATTCTGAGGTGGTGTTAGAGGTTATTCATATTGTGCTATAAGCTTTTTAACTTCTAACTAATTTTTCCGTTTTCCGCTTTCGGTTGTAACCCTGCTTTGCAGGCTTTTCTTCCTTGCGGCTCGGAAAAATGCAAATAAATTTGCTTTTTTCGCTCGCTCTGCTGCGTCAGTTCAGTTTATTTTACTATCTTTGTTCCGAAAAGTGTAACTATATCTACATAACAGATACATTAAACAAACTTAAACAACTATGATTTATTCACACGAAGTGCAGCAGATGTGCTGCGTTAAGAAGGGTGCAAATCACGAGTCAGCTCCAATTCCTGAGGAGGGCAAGTGGGTGCGCGCCAAGGAGATAAAGGACATCTCCGGTCTTACTCACGGTATTGGTTGGTGTGCTCCACAGCAGGGTGCATGCAAACTTACTCTCAATGTTAAGGATGGTATCATTCAGGAGGCTTTGGTTGAGACTATCGGTTGCTCGGGTATGACTCACTCGGCAGCGATGGCTTCGGAGATTCTCCCAGGCAAGACTATCTTGGAGGCGTTGAACACCGACCTCGTTTGCGACGCTATCAACACCGCAATGCGCGAGTTGTTCAAGCAGATCGTTTACGGTCGTACTCAGTCGGCTTTCTCGGAGGGTGGTCTTGTTATCGGTGCTTCGCTCGAAGACCTCGGTAAGGGCTTGCGTTCGCAGGTAGGTACTATGTTCGGTACCTTGGCTAAGGGTACTCGTTACCTCGAAATGGCTGAGGGCTACTGTACTCGTATGGGCCTCGACGCTAACGATGAGGTTATTGGCTACGAGTTCGTTCACCTCGGCAAGTTTATGGACTTCGTAAAGAAGGGCATCGAGCCTGTTGAGGCTTTGGAGAAGTCGAAGGGTTCGTATGGCCGCTTCAAGGAGGCAGTTAAGTATATTGACCCTCGTCACGAGTAATAAACCATATTGTTAAACTTAATAAAATCAGAGAAGATTATGGCATTATTTGAGAGCTATGAGCGCAGAATTGATAAGATTAACGCTGTGCTTGCACAATATGGTATTTCGAGCATCGAGGAGGCAAAGGCTATCTGCGACGAGAAGGGTTTGGATCCTTACAAGATGTGTGAGGAGACTCAGCCAATCTGCTTCGAGAATGCAAAGTGGGCTTATGTTGTAGGTGCTGCTATCGCAATTAAGAAGGGTTGTACAGTTGCTGCTGACGCTGCCGAGGCTATCGGCGAGGGCTTGCAGGCATTCTGTATCAACGGTTCGGTTGCAGAGGATCGTAAGGTAGGTATCGGCCACGGTAACTTGGCTGCTCGTTTGCTCCGCGAGGAGACTCAGTGCTTCGCATTCTTGGCAGGTCACGAGTCGTTCGCAGCTGCTGAGGGCGCAATCAAGATTGCTGAGATGGCTAACAAGGTTCGTAAGAACCCACTCCGCGTTATCCTCAATGGTCTTGGTAAGGACGCAGCGAAGATTATTTCGCGTATCAACGGCTTTACCTATGTTCAGACCCAGTTTGACTACTACACTGGCGAGGTACACGAGGTTTCGGCTACTCCATACTCTGACGGTCTTCGTTCGAAGGTTCGTTGCTATGGTGTAGACGATGTTCGCGAGGGCGTTGCAGTAATGTGGCGTGAGGATGTAGATGTATCGATTACCGGTAACTCTACAAACCCTACTCGTTTCCAGCACCCAGTAGCTGGTACTTACAAGAAGGAGCGTGTATTGGCAGGTAAGAAGTACTTCTCGGTTGCATCGGGTGGTGGTACCGGCCGTACTTTGCACCCAGATAACATGGGCGCAGGTCCTGCATCGTATGGTATGACCGATACCCTTGGTCGTATGCACTCTGACGCTCAGTTTGCTGGTTCTTCTTCGGTTCCTGCTCACGTTGAGATGATGGGCTTCCTCGGTATGGGTAACAACCCAATGGTAGGTGCTACCGTTGCTGTTGCCGTAGCCGTTCAGCAGGCGATGAAATAGTCTGATATACCTTTATTTAGGGCACAATCTTAATTGCAAGGTTGTGCCTTTTTTTATTGTCTCGACAGACTATTTCATCGCCAACATACCCACATTCCCCCTAAATCCCCCTTTGAAAAAATGGGGACTTTTCGCTAACGCTCAATTAAAATAGTAGTTGATACTATATTTAACCAAAGCACGATCCATTCGGGTCGTGCTTTTCGTTTGCCTTGCACCTGCTCGCCTAAAACGATTTTTGTGAGATGACAAGCCTTGCAACCATCTGCTTAAAATCGTTTTTAGTGCTATTTCCCCCCCCCCTCAAAAAAAATGCCCCGAAGGGCATTTTTTACTCTTTTGTTCCAATCAGCGAGATTGAGCGTTGTATGAAGTCCGACAGATTTTTGCCCTTCAACATTCCGTTCGAGAGGAGTGCCAGGTCGATAATTTGTCTAACGAGTGAGTTCTCCTTGCCAATCTCTTTGAGTCGTAGATTGCGCTCGTCACGAAGCTCCAAAATGCGCTTCGACAACTCCTCACGCATCTCCTTCTCCTCTTGCGAGAGTTCCTCTTCTTTCTTATCCTTGGTCATCTCCTCGAAGCGGCTCTCCTCGGCAACGGCTGCGTCAATCTTCTTGGTTATACTCTTCAACTTGTCGCCATACGCCTTCTCCACCGAGTCGAGGATGTCGATTACGATAGGGTGGTTGCCATTCACGGCGATAGTGAAGTTGTCAGGCATCTGACCGTAGAATTGGCTCATCTGACCGCCCGACATCTTCGCCATATCCTTCATACGACGCATAAACTCGTTCTGTGTGATAACAATCGGAGCATCGTCTGCCGACATAGCCTCGAATGAGATGTTGTAGCGAATATCCTCGTCGTCAGGCAACTGCGACTCGAATACAGGGCGCATAATCTCCTGTTGCGCCTCGCTCAACGAAATCTTCTCGCTCTCCTTCTTGCGGATAAGGTGGTCGATGATGTCGCTATCCACACGCACAAAGCGAGTGTTTTCATTCTTCTGCTCGTACCAATTTATGTAGTGGCTGTCGAGCTGACCGTTCATCTCCAAAACATCGTAGCCCTTCGCCTTTGCCGACTGCAAGAACGAGTGCTTGCCCACGATGTCATCGGTATATAGCAAAATCAGCTTCTCATCTTTGTCGGTCTGCAAATCCTTGACGGCTGTGCAGTACTCCTCGGCAGTGAAATACTTACCTTCGGTGTTCTTCCACAACATACACTGCGAAGCCTTCTCGGCAAACTTCTCGTCGGTCAAAAGACCATATTGGATAAAGATTTTGAGGTCATCCCACTTCTGCTCGTACTCCTCGCGCATAGTCGAGAAGAGCTCGTTCAAACGCTCGGCAACCTTGCGAGTGATGTAACCCGAAATCTTCTTCACATTCGAGTCGCTCTGCAAGTAAGAACGCGAAACATTCAACGGAATATCCGGAGAGTCGATGACACCGTGTAAGAGAGTTAAATACTCTGGTACGATGCCCTGCACCTCGTCGGTCACGAATACTTGGTTGCAGTAGAGCTGAATCTTATTCTTCTGAATCTCGAAGTTGTTGTGAATGCGAGGGAAGTACAAGATACCGGTCAAGTTGAACGGATAGTCGATGTTGAGGTGAATTGAGAACAATGGCTCCTCGCTCATAGGGTAGAGTGCCTGATAGAACGCCTTGTACTGCTCCTCGGTGATGTCGGCAGGCTTACGAGTCCACAATGGCTCGGTGTCGTTAATCTGGTTATCCTTCTCGGTGTCGACATACTTGCCATCTTTCCACTCCTTCACCTTGCCAAAGATGATTGGCACAGGCAAGAAACG
>JAZQYJ010000009.1:0-4334 GCA_045633465.1 Alistipes sp. | reverse complement strand
AAAAAACTATGTTTTTCAATTAAAAATGAAAAATGAAAAATGATATCCGAATCTTTCAATTTTTAATTCTTAATTTCTAATTTACTTTGTAAAGTACGCTACTGCGTTTGCAAATATATTCTGACGCTTCTCGCCTGCGATATTCTTGAATAAGCAGTCGTCATAACGCTCCGTGTGTCCCATCTTACCGAGAATCTGACCATTCTTCGAAATGATACCCTCGATACCGTACGACGAGCCATTAGGGTTGTGTGGTGCGTCGGTAGTAGCGTTACCCTCCATATCGGCATACTGGAACGCCACCTGACCATTTGCGAACAACTCCTCTGCCATCTCCTCGCTAACCACAAACTTACCCTCGCCGTGGCTCACTGCAATGGAGTGCAAATCGCCAACCTGGAACGACGACAACCAAGGCGAAGCCGTAGTGCCGACACGGGTCGAAACAATCTGCGAGATGTGGCGGTGAATATCGTTGTGGAAGAGGGTAGGCGACTCTACGGTCATCATACCCAAGCGTCCGTATGGCAACAAGCCCGACTTAACGAGTGCCTGGAAGCCGTTGCAGATACCCAAAATCAAGCCACCACGCTCAATCAAGGCGTGAACAGACTTCGTAACGGTTGCGTTGTTCAAGACGCTTGCGATGAACTTACCGCTACCATCTGGCTCGTCACCCAACGAGAAACCTCCACTCAACACGAGGATATGACACTTGTCGATAGCCGCAGCCATAGCCTCTATTGATTGGAGTACATCCTCCGGTGTGAGGTTGCGGAATACGCCGATATGGGTCTCGGCACCCTCACGCTCGAATGCTCGTGCGGTGTCATAGTCGCAGTTTGTACCAGGGAATACAGGGAGGTAAACCTGCACCTTCTCCACCTTCTCGCCCTTGTAGGTTGGGGCTACGGCGGTGTGGTTGCTCTCACGGCACTTCTCGCCCGAGCGACCCTTTGCAGGGTATATCTTCTCGAACTTCACGGTATTTGCATCGTACAACTCCTCCAACGAGAACTTCTCGCCCAAGACCTCTACACACTTCTCTGCTATGGTTTCACCCACCTTAACAGCACCCTCGAATGCCTCCTTAGCCTCGACCAAAATCGAACCGTAAGAGTAGTCGAAGAGGGTTGCCTCGTCGCAGGTCAACACTGCACCAATCTCGTTACCAAACGACATCTTTGCAACTGCCTCAGCTACGCCACCAAAGCCGATAGCGTATGCCGAGAGGATATTGCCCTTGTGAATCTCCTCGGTAACCTTCTTAAAGTTAGCCTTTAACTCCTCGGTATTTGGAGTGTAGTCGGCATTGTGGTTATGCTTAACGAGGTACAAGCCATTGCCTGCGCCCTTGAACTCTGGGCTGATAGCCTTGCGAGCATCGAGAGTTGTGATACCGAATGCGATGAGGGTTGGTGGAACATTGATATTCTGGAATGTACCACTCATAGAGTCCTTACCGCCAATCGAAGGCAACTCAAACGCCTTCTGCATACGGATAGTACCGAGCAATGCCGACATTGGCTTGCCCCACGAGCGAGCATCGGTCATACGCTCGAAATACTCCTGATATGAGAAGCGCATCTTCTCGTACGAAGCACCCGAGGCCACAACCTTTGCGATAGCCTCCACTACGGCGTACTCTGCACCGTGATATGGCGACCAAGCCGAGATGTATGGATTGAAACCAAACGCCATAACACTCGCTGTCGAGGTCTTACCATGGCGTACAGGCAAGGTCTGCATCGAAACCTGAGTCTCGGTGCGCTGAGTCTTACCTCCGAATGGCATCAAGACTGTCGAACGACCAATAGTCGAGTCGAACATCTCGCACAAGCCACGCTGCGATACAACATTATTATCTTTCAAGTTGTTGAGCATCTTCTCGCGGATGGTTGCACCCTCTACCTCGCGGTGGAATGGGTTGCGCTCCTCGATTGCGCCCAAAGTAATCTTTGTGTAGTGTGGAGCACCTGCCGAGTCTATAAACTCACGCTTCAAGTCTGCCACCTTCTCGCCCTTGTAGAACATACGCATACGACGAGTGTCGGTAACATCGGCAACATGGGTAACCTCCACATTCTCCTCGTGGCAAAGGGCAACCATAGCCTCCACATCCTTCTTCTCCACAACCACCGACATACGCTCCTGCGACTCCGAAATAGCCAACTCGGTAGCGTTCAATCCGTTATACTTTACAGGCACACGGTCGAGGTAGATATCCAAGCCGTCGGTCAACTCACCGATAGCCACCGATACACCTCCTGCACCAAAGTCATTCGACTTCTTAATCAGACGAGTTACATCGCCACGACGGAACAGGTGCTGAATCTTGCGCTCCTCAGGGGCATTTCCCTTCTGCACCTCCGAGCCACACTCCTCCAACGAAGCGGTGGTATGCTGCTTCGACGAGCCGGTTGCTCCACCGATACCGTCACGGCCTGTACGACCTCCGAGCAAGAGCACTACATCGCCTGGTGCCGGACTCTCACGGCGTACATCTGCCGCCTTAACTGCACCTACAACGGCTCCTACCTCCAAACGCTTTGCCACATAGTCGTCGTGGAAAATCTCGCGCACATGGGTTGTAGCCAAACCAATCTGGTTACCATAGCTCGAATAGCCCGCTGCCGCCTTGCGCGAGATGATGCGCTGTGGCAACTTACCCTCGATGGTCTCGTCTATACCTTTATATATATCGCCCGCACCCGTTACGCGCATAGCCTGATAGACATAGGCACGACCTGACAGTGGGTCACGGATTGCACCACCCAAGCAGGTCGATGCACCTCCAAATGGCTCAATCTCGGTAGGATGGTTGTGGGTCTCGTTCTTGAACTGCAAGAGCCACTTCTCCTTCTGGCCCTCGATATCTACATCGACGAAGATAGAGCAAGCATTGTTCTCCTCGCTCACCTCCATATCGTCGAGTTTGCCAATCTTACGCAAGTAGCGACCACCAATAGTTGCCAACTCCATCAAGCAGAGCGACTTCTGCTCACGACCGAGCTCCTTGCGCATCATACCAAACTCTGCCAAGGCAGTCTCGAACTCGCTCTTCATAAACGAGTCGTCAATCTTTATCTCCTCAATCTCGGTGGTGAAGGTTGTGTGACGGCAGTGGTCGCTCCAATAGGTGTCGAGGATGCGCAACTCGGTCTGTGTAGGGTTACGCTTCTCGCTCTTGAAGTACTCCACAACGCAACGCAAGTCGTCAGCATTCATCGCCAAGCCTGCACCCTCGCAGTATGGTTTCAACTGATCCTCGCGCAGAGTGATAAAGTCCTGCAACACAGGCACCGGCTTAACATCTGCCTGCTCGGCGTCTGACAAAATCTGTAAATCCTTCTCGCGCGACTCCACGGCGTTGATTAGGTAGTGCTTAATCTTCGCCATAGCCTCCTCGCTCACGCCATCATCGAAGATGTAGAGGCGCGAAGAGCGAATCTTAACCTCTGCCGTTGGCTCCAACAAGTGAACACAATCTACGGCTGACGATGCACGCTGGTCGAACTGACCCGGCAAGTACTCGATTGCGAGGTGCTTCTTCTGCTCGTAGTCGCACTCGTCTGACACGAGGTCGGTAACGATTTCACCGAATACGGAGTAGCGGCAACGCTCAACCAACTCCTCGCTGAAACCGAACAAATCGTAAACATTGAGTACGCGCAACTCTGCAATAGCCAAGCCCAAGTTCTCGTTCAACTCCTTACGGAGCGACTCTGCCTCGACCTGAAAGCGAGCGTACTTCTCGACAAATATACGGTGGTTTTTCATATTTTTTAGCCATTAGCTATTAGCCATTAGCCATTAGCTAATTTTTAATTTTTAATTCTTAATTCTTAATTCTCAATCCTCAATTCTCAATTCTTAATTCAGATTTGGGAGCTCTGCTGCCAAAACTGTTGCCGTCTGCTTCGCACGGAAGGCGATGAGCTTCTCCTCGACAGCCTTGTCGGTCAAAGCGAACATCTGCGCTGCGATAAGTGCCGCATTCTTTGCGCCATTGATTGCAGTTGTAGCCACAGGAATACCGCCAGGCATCTGCACTATCGAGAGCAACGAGTCCAAGCCTCCGAGAGCCGAGGTCTTGATTGGCACACCAATAACTGGTACGGTAGTCATAGCTGCGGTAACACCTGCAACATGTGCAGCACCGCCTGCTCCTGCGATAATTGCACCAATACCACGCTCACGCGCCGACTTGGCAAATTCAAACATCAAATCGGGAGTACGGTGTGCGCTGATAACGCGCTTCTCATACTCGATACCCAACTCTGCAAGGGTCTCACAAGCCTGCTTCATAACATCCCAATCGCTTGTCGATCCCA
>JAZQYJ010000008.1:0-5277 GCA_045633465.1 Alistipes sp. | reverse complement strand
TGGTTATAGCAGTGAGGTTCCACCTCTTCCCATTCCGAACAGAGAAGTTAAGCTCACTAACGCCGATGGTACTGCCTATTTAGGTGGGAGAGTAGGTAGCCGCCTCTTCAAGCCGAGTCCTAATAAGGGCTCGGTTTTTTTTGTATATGTATGTTGCTGGTGGGTAAGGTATTTAATCTGATTTTGCTCGGCTTGAATCGGCGGCAGCCGCAGACCTTTATGTTACCCACCCTCCTAAATCCTCCCTCCTGTGAGGGAGGACTTGTTTTTGTCGAGTCGGACAATCTTAACTCATGGCTTGAAGAGGCGTTCCGCCAACTATATTGATATTCCCCCTAAATCCCCCTTTAATAAAGGGGACTATAAATCTTACAGCTGGGGAAGTTGTGCTATTCCTTATATAATTATATAGGTATAGAAAAACCGCAACCTCGATGGATTGCGGTTTGCAATTTTATTCATTGGCTTCTATTTTAGTTCTTATATCATCAAGAATCTCTCCCTTGTAGGAAAAATACTTTGGGCCTTGATATGCCCCTGAGTTATTTTGGCGATTCTTAGGCATAAATGTTCCAACGAATGGTGATAATTTATATAAGCGTCCTTGATATTCGACCTTGTCATCATCAGCAACTTTTACCTCAATGCCAGTTGGGATAAATGTAATAGTTTCCCCGATTTGGATATTTATCATACTGAATTTAAAACGTGGCCTTTGATGCTTTTTTATAGTATCATCTATAGCCTCATGTATATGAGTAGCTTTTCTTAGATTCTCCCCAAGATATACTTCGTCAATTTCTGCATCATCTAATGTGGTAGAAATGTCCCTAAGAATATCAAGGGCTTTTGCTGGAGCAACATTAAAGAACTCACGATTTTGTCTAATACGTAAGTCTGTTAATCTATCAATTGTTTTATGAATTAACTTCTCTACTTCATTGTACTTAACGGTTTTCAATGTCGCATAAATTTCAAATGGCAGAGGTACGGCAGTATTGTCCAGCTCTTTTGAGCGGATATCAACGGGGCGAGAACTTTTGCCAATCTTTACCCAATCTTCCTTAAAACTTGGGTTGGTGAGAATATAAACGTAGCCAGCTTCTTTCATCGTAGAAAAGTTTGATTATCACAAATATAATAAATCTCTATCTAAAAACAAAACCGCCAAGCATTGCGCTTGGCGGTTATCTTTATACCTAATATATAATATAGATTACTTATTCATTTTTGCCCAAGAGTCCTTGAGGGTTACCGTGCGGTTGAAGACAAGGTGGTCTGCAGTTGAGTCCTTATCGACATTGAAGTAACCGATGCGCTGGAACTGCAGGTAGTCGAGCGGCTTTGCATCTGCCAAATACTTCTCGACGTAGCACTCTGTAAGCACGGTGAGTGAGTCGGGGTTGATCATCTGCTTCATAGCCTCCAATGCCTCGCAGCCCTGCTCCTTGCGAATGGCAGCCATCTCGTCACGAGGATTCTCAGCTTTCCACAAGCGGTCGTACAAGCGTACCTCCGCCTTCAGACAGTGGTCGCAGCTTACCCAGTGGATTGTACCCTTCACCTTACGGTTGCTACCGGGCATGCCTGTGCGTGTCTCGGGGTCGTACTCGGCATAGACGGTTGTAACGTTGCCATTCTCATCCTTATCGCAGCCTGTACACTTAACGATATAGGCATTCTTGAGGCGCACCTCCTGGCCCGGCGTCATGCGGAAATACTTCTTGGGAGCATCCTCCATAAAGTCCTCACGCTCTATCCACAACTCGCGGCTGAACTCGATGGTGTGTGTACCTGCCTCGGGTGCCTCGGGGTTATTTACGGCCTCCATAGCCTCCACCTGACCCTCGGGGTAGTTGGTGATAACGAGCTTCACGGGGTCGAGAACTGCGCTCACGCGTGTTGCGCGCTTATTCAAGTCGTCACGCACGGCACTCTCCAACAGAGCGAAGTCGTTCAGAGCATCGTAAGTGGTGTAACCAATCTTATCGACGAAGTTGCGGATAGACTCGGGCGAGTAGCCACGACGACGGAAACCGCAGAGTGTCGGCATTCGGGGATCATCCCAACCGCTAACCAAGCCCTCCTTAACGAGGATTAAAAGGTTGCGCTTGCTCATAAGCGTATAGTTAAGGTTCAGCTTATTGAACTCATACTGGCGGGGACGGTAGTTGCCCAGGTTGTCGCCCTCCTTAACCCAATCAACGAACAGGTCGTACAACGGACGGTGGGGTACGAACTCAAGCGTACACAACGAGTGAGTAACACCCTCGAAGTAGTCGCTCTGGCCGTGAGCAAAGTCGTACATAGGATATACCTTCCACGTATCGCCCGTGCGGTGGTGGGGGTGGTTTACTACGCGGTAGATGATAGGATCGCGGAAGTGCATGTTAGAACTTGCCATATCGATCTTGGCACGAAGCACCATACGTCCCTCCTCAATCTCGCCGTTTGTCATCTTCATGAACAGATCGAGATTCTCCTCAATGGGGCGGTTGCGATAGGGACTGTCGGTTCCAGCCTGCGTGGGTGTACCCTTCTGAGCGGCAATCTCCTCCGATGACTGCTCGTCGATATAGGCCTTGCCCTCCTTAATGAGGCGTACGGCGAAGTCCCACAACTGCTGGAAGTAGTCAGAAGCGTAGTACTCGTTACCCCACTGGAAGCCGAGCCACTGGATATCCTCCTTGATAGCCTCGACATACTCCATATCCTCCTTGGTGGGGTTGGTGTCATCGAAACGAAGGTTACATACGCCACCATATTTAGCAGCTACACCAAAGTCCAGGCAGATAGCCTTGGCATGGCCGATGTGCAGGTAGCCGTTGGGCTCGGGCGGGAAACGGGTCTGAACATGCGTTTCACCCTTGGCAATGGCCTCCTCGATGATCTCCTCAACGAAGTTAAGACGCTCCTTGGTCTCAACTGTTTCGATGTTAGTAGTCTCTGTCATAATGTGTTATATTTTGTTTATCGTTTCTTCGAAAGTTGCACCTTCTGAAAAAGGTTAACCGTCAACTGCAACATCTGACGAGTGCCCCAATTCTCGCCATCGCACTGGAATGCAATGAAGGTATTGAGACGAACCGTATTGTCAAAGAATGAGTTACAGTAACCTATGCGTGTATCAATAAATGTGTGCGATGAATATCTATCCCCCGACCAGGTCGGTTTCGCGCCAAATAGCGTGCTGCCTGCATATAGCTCCGAGCCGTAACCGTTGGCAAATATCTCGTTGGGAGCAGAATAGTAGTATGGCATAAGGTTTTTGCCGCTATATATCTGCTCGTCGAGATAAACGCCCCACTTCGAGATGCGTAGTTGTAGCAGCGCACCACTGGGTGTGTGCATATTCTCCTCCACGGCGCGGTCGCGCTGCATGGTGATGATGCCGTGCAGTTTAATGTCGAAATCGAAGAAGGCATTGAACTGAGCACCGATATAAGGATTCACGATTGCATTATCCACTACGCTGCCGACGATGGTCTCGCTACCGGCAAAGTGGAATAGCTGCAAGGCATAACCTGCGTAGAATATGCGTCTGCGACCAATGTCGTAACGACCTGCCGATAGTACACGGAAACGCTCTCGGGCCTCGGCTGAGTACATTCCGCACCAATCAACCGACAGCTCTGCGTAACCTCTATCTCCCACGTACTGTCCTAGAACACCCTGCACGCGATTTTCGTAATAGCGATAGGCGTCGCTGAAGAAGAGCTCCGAGTAGTATCCCTTCATCTCCTTGCGGTCGAAGATACCGGCGTATGCCTTTACACGTGGCGCATCAAAGCGATAGTAGAGTTGCGGACGAGCCTTCGATAAAAATTTGGTGTCGTTGCCGAAATCGGTAAACAGGTCGGCGCCAACAACGAGCGAGTTGCGCTCATTCCACTCTATGCCGATGGTGGGCGTAAGGCGGGCGCTGAAAATTGTTCCCGACTCTCCAAGATTGGTTCCGGTGTATTCGGTATTGTCAAAAAAAGTGTCAAAATTCACTCCCAGCAACAACTTTGTATTCTCCTGCGCCTGAGCGATGGCTGCCATAAGCGAGGCTGCCACGATAAGTAAAATATGTCGAATAAAAAGTTTCATTGTTGTATGTAGTGATTTTATAATCTGCAAAGTTAATCTATTTCCGCGATTTGTGCTATATTTGTAGGACATAATTATACGCCAAAAATGAGAAAAATTACCAATAAAGAGTTACACCGTCCTTCGGCGGACGAGTTTGCCGCAATGGGGCGCATCCCTGTGGTGGTAGTTCTTGATAATGTACGCTCGGCACAGAACGTAGGAGCCTTCTTCCGCACCTCGGATGCATTTGCCGTGGAGCGTGTGATGTTGTGCGGAATTACGGCAACACCTCCCTCGCGAGATATCCACAAGAGCGCGCTCGGTGCAGAACTTACTGTCGAGTGGGCGCACTATGAGACTACGGCGCAGTGTGTCGAGGAGTTGCGTAGCGCTGGCTATACGTTGCTATGTGTTGAGCAGGTCGAGGGTGCTGTTATGCTCGATCAGCTGATCGTAGATTGCGATCGCAAGTACGCACTCGTATTTGGCAACGAGGTGGCAGGTGTGGATCAGGACGTGGTTGATATGTGCGATGGCGCTATTGAAATTCCTCAGGCTGGTACCAAACACTCACTCAATGTGTCGGTTGCCGGAGGTGTGGTATTGTGGCCGTTTTTTGCCGCATTACGTTCAAAGATTGTCAATCGGGAGTAGAAAAATTTGCTTTATCCGCAAATCTTCCATACATTTGCCCAAGTAAACAACATAATACCGCAAGGTGTTACATAAAAACAAGAGAAAATGTCAGTAGCAGGATCAGTCAGAGCGGTTACGACTCTGCGTCTTACGGAGATGAAGCAGCGCGGCGAGAAGATTGCCATGCTTACCTCATACGATTATTCAACGGCAAAGATTGTCGATGCCGCAGGTATAGATGTGATTTTGGTTGGCGATTCAGCTGCCAATGTGATGGCAGGTTATGAGACCACACTTCCCATCACACTCGATATGATGATTTATCATGCCCGTTCGGTGGTGCGTGGTGTAAATCGTGCATTGGTTGTTGTCGATTTGCCCTTTGGTACCTACCAGGGTAACTCAAAGGTTGCTCTCGACTCGGCTATCCGCATCATGAAGGAGACTGAGGCCGATGCCGTAAAGATTGAGGGTGGCGAGGAGATTCTGGAGTCTGTTCAGCGTATCATCTCGGCTGGTATCCCCGTTATGGGCCACCTCGGACTTACGCCGCAGTCGATCCATAAG
>JAZQYJ010000007.1:0-33714 GCA_045633465.1 Alistipes sp. | reverse complement strand
GTAGCCCGTACGAGAGTCGAACTCGTCTTTCAAGAATGAAAATCTTGCGTCCTAGCCGATAGACGAACGGGCCTTACCGCTATAACCCTACGGGGGTATTTAGCGGTGCAAAGGTACGAATAAAATTCAAAATGCAAAATTCAAAATGCAAAATTGTTCAAAAAAATGAGAAAAAGCAGTGAAATTCACCGCTTTTTCTCCAATTTATTAGTCGCAAATGCTTTGATTTAGACTACTTTGTAGGGTTTTTACCAAAGATTGCCTTCAAGCGAGCCGCATCATATTTTGGAGTGCGGTCGTAGAGGTAGATACCATTCTCCTCCTGCTCAACATCGGTGAGCTGAGTGTAGCAGTAGCCCCAAACCTGCTCGCTGATAGAGAGCAGAGCATCGACCTGCTTCTCCAAACGCTGGTAGAACTCCTCCTTTGTTACGGTCGATTTGCCGTAACCCCACGACTTGGTCTTGTCAGAGTCCTTTGTTGGGTTGGCCTCCAAGCACTTGATACCACCGAACTCGTCGAGAAGGTATGGGCGTACACCGTCATAAACAGCCTGCTTGAATCCCGCCTTAGATGCTACATCTCCGGTTACAGGGCAACCGCTCGAATTGCTCGATTTTGGAATACGATTAGCGTGGTAGTGGTAGAATGCGCCAGTCTCTGGGTTGTAGACCTTTGCTTTGAGCTTCTCGCCATCCTGCTCGTAGTTGTGCATTGTGCAGATGTCGTACTCGTTGGTGAGGATACCACCGCTCACTGTATTTACTGGACGAGTAGGGTCTACCACATGGGTAAGGTCGTAGAGGTCCTTCACAAAGCGAGGATATTGTACGGTGTCGGGGTGCCAAGCCTCGTTCAGCGGTGTCCAAGTTACGATTGAAGGGTGGTTGCGGTCGCGAACCACGATATTCTGCCACTCCGAGAGGAAGTTACGGGCGGTGACAGGCGAGCCAACCTCTATGCCCCAGCTTGCAAACTCGCCCCAAACGAGGTAGCCGAGTTTGTCAGCCCAATAGAGGAAACGCTCCTCGAAAACCTTCTGGTGAAGGCGTGCGCCATTGAAACCAACCTCCATAGACATCTCGATATCGTGCTTCAAAGCCTCGTCGCTTGGTGCAGTCCAAATGCCGTCAGGGTAGTAGCCCTGGTCAAGTACAAGACGCTGATAGTATGGCTTGTTGTTGAGATATACTTTGTTGCCGTCGGTGTGAACCTTGCGCATACCGAGGTACGACGAAATCTTATCGAGAACCTTGCCGTCCTTGTCCGAGATTACATACTCCACATCGTAGAGCTTTGGATTCTCTGGCGACCAAGTCTGGTACTTCTTCATAGGAATTACAACCGGAATACCCTCAACCTGCTTCACCTGCTTCTTTGCAACGAGCTTGCCATTGTCCTTGATGTTAATGGTAAGGGTGTTAGTCGCTGTTGTGTTGTAGTAGCGAGGGGTGATGATAACCTGGTGGTTGTCGATATCGGTGATTACCTGCACATATTCGAGCGAGTAGTTGTTGGTAGCCTCCAACCAAACGGTCTGCCAGATACCTGTTGTGCGGGTGTAAACGCAACCATACGAGTATGAGCGCAACGACTGCTTACCCGAGCCCTGAGTCTTGCTGCGGAGGTCGCTGTTAGCGCGAACTACGAGGTTGTGAGCCTTGCCGTCAGCGAGATACTTTGTAACATCGAGAGCAAATGGCGATGAGCCTCCGAAGTGGCGACCTACGAAGTTACCATCTACATAGACCTCTGCCTCATAATATACGGCGCCGAAGTGGAGCATAATCTTCTTCTGGCTCCAAGCTGCTGGTGCCTGAATGGTGCGGTGGTACCAGATGCCGGTAATGATATCCTTGTGCTCTACGCCCGAAAGTTTCGATTCTGGGCAGAATGGAACGATAATCTTGCCGTCGAAGCCTGTGCTGTTGAACAACTTGCGGTCGAAGCCTGTGTTTACGAGGTCGAGCTCGTAGCTCCACTCGCCATTGAGGTTAATCCACTCGCTACGCTCGAATTGAGGGCGAGGGTACTCAGCGCGTGGCTGTGTTGCAAATGCGGTTACGAAGGCAACCAACATCATTACAAAAGTAAAAATTCTCTTCATGATAGTTAATAGTTAGTTATTATTTATATGTTTGTTTGAGTACAAAGTTAGTAAAAAATCGAATTATCTCCTAAATATGCGTTCAATCTCTGCCGAAGCCTCTTCTGTTGGCAATTTTTGCAACTGCTGCTCGTTGATTATGGCAAATGAGTCGCATACGGGAAGTGCGGCATCTATATCGTGCGTGGAGAAGAGGATGCACTTGCCCTCTTTGTGTGCTAAATCGGCAAGTAGACGGCACACCTCGAAGCGCGTAGGTATGTCGAGGAAGGCGGTAGGCTCGTCGAGCAGAATAATAGGCGTTTGTTGTGCTATTGCGCGAGCAATCATCACGCGCTGCAACTCTCCGTCGGAGAGCGAAGAGGTGTCGCGCCCAGCAAATTCGCCCATTCCGACAACATCGATAGCCTTACCGACAATCTCACGGTCTATATCTTGGAGATATCCTACCCAATTGGTGTAAGGAGCACGTCCCATCGCGACCAAATCTTCTACCAAGAGGTTTTCGATGCGGATGCGCTCAGTGGTAACTATTGCCACAGTTTGTGCCAACATTTCGGGCGACAGCTCGGTTGTTGATGCACCATTGAGATAGACGCTATTGTCGGATGTCAATGCTCGCAAAAGGGTGCTCTTGCCGGCACCATTGCGACCTACAAGTGCGCACAATTCGCCGGCGTGAAGGTGCAACGACGCATCACGCAAAATTGTGCGTGAGCCATACGAGAGCGATATATTTTCGAGTCGTATCATCTTTTGCGAGTTACGATATAGATTACAATAGGAATACCCATCAACGCAGTAATAGTGTTGATTGGTAGAGCGAAATATTTCGCTATGATATCACCTACAAGCAAGATAATCATACCCGAGAGTATGGTTCCCGGCAGTAGAGTGCGATGGTCTGCCGAGCGGAACAACATTCGAGCGATGTGTGGTACTGCGATACCCACAAATCCGATAGGACCACAAAACGCAGTGATAGTTCCTGCAAGCAGAGTTGTCGAGATGAGAATAAGATTGCGCGAACGCTTTATGTCGAGTCCCATCGAGGCGGCATATCGCTCACCGGCGAGGAGCATATTCATCGGTTTGATGGCGGCAATGGCCATAGCCAAGCCTGCCACAAATATAGGTGCAAGTATCATCAACTGTGTGGCGGTAACATCGCCTAACGAGCCCATACTCCATACGACATACGATTTGAGCGACGGCTCGTTGCTGAAATATTGCATAATCTCGACCAATGCCCCCACGCCCGACGAGAGCATAATGCCAAGTATCAGCATCACCATAATATCTTTGATGCGTCGTGAAAGTGCCACTACAAGTCCAAGCACAACTGCTGAGCCTATCCACGCAGCACCTGCCGTGCCGAGTGTTTGGATTGTGGGCGAAAATACTATTCCGAAGATTGGCGCACCGAGCAGAAATAGAGCAACACCGAAACTTGCTCCTGCCGAAACACCCAAAACATACGGTCCGGCCAATGGGTTGCGGAACAAAACCTGCATCTGCAAACCGCTTACAGAGAGAGCCACACCCGCCAAAACTGCCACCACGGCACGCACAAGACGAATATCAACGACAATACTGCGTATCTCCTCTGTACCTCCGCCCAGCAGAGCCGACACCACCTCCGAGAGGGATATCGCCACCGAGCCTACGGCAATATCCACCACAAAGAGTACCGCACAAAGCACGGCAAGCAGGGTGAAAAGTATGGTGGTACGCAACTTCATTAGTTCAACTTTTTGTAGTAATACAATGAGTCTGTTGGTGCTTCGTAGTGTAGTATTTTAATTAAATCTTCGAGAATAATATCTGGGCGTACTGCGCCCGACTCCCAGAAGTCGCTACCTCGGCTCTCGTTTGTGCGCTTGGTGTTGTTGTATAGGCGGTTGAACTTCACCGCATCGACCTTCGCAAAGCGAGGCGCAACGGCGCACAACTCCTCCTTCGAGGCTATCTGTCCGAGATTTATCCAAAAGTCCGCCTTTGTCGCCAACACCAACGCCTCCTCCAACGAGATTGGCGTAGATTTAGTTGAGAGTTGAGAGTTGAGAGTTGAGATATTCTCTTCTTTCGTCTTTCGTCTTTCGTCTTTCGTCTTTAATATGTACTCTCCTCCTGCATCCTCTATAAGTCGCACCATATAGCTGTTGTGCGGAGGCATAAACCAGGTGTCGCGATAGGGTAGGTTGAGCATAACGCGAGGGCGATATGCCGAGCAGTGCTTCTGGTTGCGCAGAGCGTTGTATTGCTCCTCCACTCCTTTGAAAAACTCTCTGCCCTTATCACCAACGCCACAGATATAGGCAAGTGCCACCACCCACTCCGCTTTTCCGAGTGGGTCATCTTCAAGGTAGTCGCCTATATATATATAAGGTATGCGGAGTTCGTCAAGTTTGTTGGTTATCATCTTCGCCTCGCCAGCTATACCATAGAGCAGAGCAATATCGGGGTTGAGTGCGCGCACCTTCTCGAAATCGAAAGCGGAGTCGTATCCTATCTCTGCTATTTCGCCCTCTGCAATCTTTTTGCATAGGTCGGAGTTGTAGATAAAGCGGCAACCCGACAGTCCGACAATGCTGTTGGCACAACCTATGGCATCGAGCATTGTTGCGTGGCTCGACGACATTGCAATAATTCGCTTTGTCGAAGCGAGAGTGTCGATAGGATGGTAGTAGCAGATGTTTTTTGCCCCTTGCCAAGGATTTTTGATGCACAACAACTTTTCGCCCGTTGCTCGGTCTTGCTCGATAGCGAAACCTTTGGCATAGCGAGGGGTATATATCGGCTCGGTGTCGCGCACAACTCTGTTGTTGCCACACGACAATAAGAGTGCAACCGCAACAAAGAGTGCTATTTGAGCCAACCGCCTCATATTTGAACTATTTTAGAGGGATAAGAGGTGTTTTGCCTGTGCAAGTGCTGCATCGGTGATGGTGTCGCCCGAGAGCATCTTGGCAATCTCCTCCACACGCTCCTCTGCCGAGAGCGGTCGGATATTGCTTCGGCTCTGCTCCTTATAGACAAGGAAGTGGCGAGAGCCCTTCGATGCCACTTGTGGCGAGTGAGTGATGTCGATAACCTGCATTGACTTTGCCAGGCGAGCGATAATGTCGCCCACATCGTTGGCGGTGCGACCAGAGATGCCGGTATCAATCTCGTCGAATATTATTGTCGGTAGGGCGAGATGTTGTGCGAGGATGGTTTTCAGTGCCAACATCACACGCGAAAGCTCACCGCCCGAAGCTATCTTCTCGATAGGTCGAGGCTCGACCGAAGCGTTTGCCGAGAAGAGAAAATCGACAGTATCGGCACCCGAAGAGGTCGGTGTGCAAGGTGTTATAGCGATACTAAACTTGGCATCAGCCATTGCAACTGCACGCAAAATCTCGACTACACCCTTTGCGAATGCCGGCGAGGACTTCAATCGTGCATCGTGCAACTTGATAGCGAGCGATGTCGTTGCCTTTTCGCACTCGGCAACTTTTGTTTCTGCCTTAGCAAGCAGTTCGTCGCTATGCTCTATGGCAGAGAGTTGTTCGGTATATTTATCACGCAGGGCTATCAACTCCTCGATGCCCTCGCAGCGATGTTTTCTTTGTAATGTATAGATAAGGTCAAGACGGCTATTTACTGCATCGAGTCGCTCCGGATTTGCTTCGATGCGCTCCAAGTCATAGGCTGTGGTTGCCGAAATATCCTTCAACTCCACAGACGCAGAGTGCAGTCGCTCGATAAGTTCGCCTGCCGAAGCGTAATTTTCGGATACTCGTCGCAACGAGTTTTCTGCCTCTCGGAGAGTGGTCAGTACGCCCGTAACCTCCTCGTCTAACGATTGTGTCACCTTTTGCAGTGCTTCGCTGATTGAGTCGGCATTTTCGAGTGTGCGCAACTCCTGCTCCAACTCCTCAACCTCGCCTACGCGAAGGTTTGCACCTCGCAACTCCTCCGCCTGATGACGCAACCAATCCTCCTCGTCTGCATTGCGTTTGGCACTCTCCTGCAAATTTACCAACGCCTTGCGAGCCACCTGCAACGACTCAAAAGCATTTGCATACTCTGCCAACAACGCCCCGTTGCCGGCAATGGTGTCAATGGCGTGAATGCGGAATTGAGGAGAGGAGAGAATTAGGTTCTGGTGTTGCGAATGGATATCAATCAGATATGCTCCGAGTTGTTTCAAATCAACAAGTTGCACCGGCTGGTCATTCACGAAGGCGCGACTCTTGCCGCTTGGGGAGATTGTTCGGCGGATGATTGTTTCGTGGTCGTAGTCGATGTCCAACTCCTTGAATGCCTCCTCCAAACCGAGTCCTGCGATATCGAACTCTCCCTCAACAATGCACGAGCGAGAGCTATCCTTTATTGTTGTGCTATCGTTTTTGGCTCCGAGCAACAACGCCAAAGCACCCATCAAAATCGACTTTCCGGCTCCCGTCTCGCCCGTGATGATATTGAGCGAGGAGTCGAATTCGATTTCGAGGTGCTCGATTAAAGCGTAGTTCTCTACAACAAGCCTGCGTAGCATAAATTGTCAGAAAATCGTTCTGATTGGTAAATTTTGCACCTTACTTGCAGTGTGAATACTCACATACGCCAAGTATGCTCTGTTTCCCACCACTGCGTAACGCACAAAATTTCCTCAATCACCTCCGATTTTGAACAAATGGTTTTTACTATTAATTTTTAATTTTTGAAAGCATCCTTTCAATGCGGTCGGCTATATGCTCTGCCACCTCCGACTTCGATAACAGTGGTAACTCCTCGCGGTGCGAAGCGTCAATGAAGGTGACCTTGTTGGTGTCGCAGCCAAAGCCTGCGCCCTCGTCACGCAACGAGTTCAAGACAATCATATCGAGATTCTTCTTGCGCAACTTCTCCTCGGCATTCACCTGCTCGTTGTCGGTTTCGAGAGCAAAACCTACAACTTTGCGATCGCCCTTCACCTTACCCAACTCGAAAGCGATATCCTTCGTCTTGCGCAACTCGATAGTGAACGAGTCGTCACTCTTCTTGATTTTGTTGGTCGCAACCTCTATCGGAGTGTAGTCGGCAACCGCTGCACACATCACCGCGCAGTCGCAAGCCTCGAACTCCTTGATTGAAGCCTGGTACATATCCTCTGCTGACAATACATCTACACGGCGCACCCCTTGTGGTGTCTGCAAAGCGGTCTTACCACTTACGAGGACCACCTCGGCACCACGACGAGCCAACTCTTCGGCTATGGCGTAGCCCATCTTGCCGGTTGAGTGGTTCGAGATGTAGCGCACGGGGTCTATTGCCTCGATAGTAGCACCTGCGGTAACCATTATGCGCTTACCAGCCAAGGTCTGCTCCGCCTTGAAGAGGTTGCCAATAGCCTCGACAATCTGCTCAGGCTCCATCATACGCCCCTTGCCCATCAAGCCACTTGCCAACTCACCCTCGGGCGACTCCAAGATGACAACGCCACGCTCACGCAACTTTGCGATATTCTCCTGCGTAGCCTCGTGGCAGAACATATCGCAATCCATAGCGGGTGCGACAACGGTCTGGCAACGAGCCGAAAGGTAGGTTGTAAGCAGGAGGTTATCCGCTATGCCGTACGCCATCTTGGCGATAGTGTTGGCGGTAGCTGGTGCTATCAAGTAGCAATCTGCCCACTCTCCCATCGAGATATGTGAGTGCCAATCGCCATTTTCTGGGTTGTAGAACTCCACGGCAATAGGATTTTTCGAGAGTGTTGCCATTGTAACGGGTGTGATAAACTCTTTGGCTGTCGGAGTCATCACGACCTTGACCTCGGCGCCTGCCACACGCAAAAGACGACAAAGCATAGCAGCCTTATATGCAGCTATGCTTCCGGTTATACCGAGCAGGATATGTTTCCCTTGTAACATACTTTTCAAAAGCTAATGGCTAATGGCTAATGGCCAATAGCCCTGAAAAAATTACTCCTTACCGTCACGGAAATAGATTTCGTCGTCGAGATACTCCTCTGTGGCGATAATTACCGGCTTTGGAAGACGCTCGTAGTAGCGCGAAATCTCAATCTGCTCACGATTTTCAAAAGTCTCCTCCATGCCGTCGGTTGGCGACGAGAAGTCTGCAAGTTTGCGATTCAACTCGCTCTTCAACTCAGATGCGATCTGGTTTGCGCGACGAGCGATAACATTGATGCTCTTGTAAACATTGCCTGTCTCGTGGTCGAAATCTACGAGTTTGCGTGTTACAGTGTTGTTCGGAATGTTCTTCTTGATTTCCATAACTCTATTTTTGTTTTTCTATGTTGTTTTTGTCTAAATAATCTTTTGCTTCCTTGGTGTATCGCTCCAACTCTTTGCGATGTTTCGACTCGGGAAACTCATTGATGAAAGAGTAGTACGAATCGAGAACACTGAGGTAGCGCTCTCCCTGCTTCTCCTCAATGGAGTTGTTTGCCAAGCGGTAGTTCGATACCGCAATCAGGTAGAGTATCTCCTCGCGGTGCGGGGTTTCGGGATACAATTTCAAGGCGTTGCGCAGAGCCACAACTGCCGACTTGTAACGCTGAATTTTGAAGTATGTGTAGGCGTTCAAAAATGCCTTCTTCTTCAATCGCTCGGTCAGCTCGGTGATGAGATTTGAAAATGCCTCCACTCGCTTCGAGTTCGGATAACGCTCGATAAACTCCGCAAAGGCAACTATCGCCTCTCCCGTAACAGTCTGGTCGCGTGTTGGGTCGGGAGCGAGGTAGTAGTGGCACATCGCCAACATCGCCTCTGCATCCTCGACAAATGTGCTACGTCCAAACTTACGACGGAACTCGTCGAGCTGAATTGTCGCATCGGCATAATCGCGATTCTTGAACTTGCTTCGAGCCGAGAAGAATGCAATCGAGTCCTCGCGAACATCACCCACATAGTAAGCCTGGCAAGCATCGAACAAGTCGCTCGCCTGCTTCCACTTTTTGCGGTCGTAGTACTTCAATCCCTCCGAGTAGATGAGAGAGGGGTCTTCGCTCTTTATGATTTTGTGGATGCTCACCTTCTTGCCACACTCCACCCTCTCGCGTACGGTCATACGCTCCTTCTTTGCAGAAGCAGTGCATACGACAAATATCGCACACAATATCAAGGCTATTTTAGCAGCAAATCTCATAATAAAAGCATTCCCTCTTCTCTCGCTCGTGCGTATATGCGAGTGCGCATACACGCGATAAATCGTGCAAAGTTATAACGAATATATTAAACCGCAAAATTTATGCGCCAAATTCCGCTATTGTTCTGCTCTTTATCGCAAAACACCCTTGGCAATCAACCACTCGGCAATCTGCACTGCGTTCAATGCTGCGCCCTTCTTGATTTGGTCGGCTACACACCAGAACGACAAGCCATTCTCGCAGGTGATATCCTTGCGGATACGACCAACATATACAGGCTCCTTACCGGCGATAAACAACGGCATTGGGTACTCCTTCTCCGATGGATTATCAACCACAACTACGCCCTCTGCCTCGGCAAACGCCTTGCGAGCCTCCTCTGGCGAGATTGGGCGCTCGGTCTCAACCCAGATGCTTTCCGAGTGGGCACGCATAACGGGTACGCGCACGCAAGTTGCCGACACCGAAACATCCGAGTGCATAATCTTGCGAGTTTCGTTGTGCATCTTCATCTCCTCCTTGGTGTAGTCGTTATCGGTAAAGACATCAATGTGAGGTATCACATTGAAAGCCAACTGATAGGCAAACTTCTCAACCTTCGCCTCCTCGCCATTCGCCAACGATGCGTGTTGAGCCTCCAACTCTGCCATAGCCTGTGCACCGGCGCCACTTGCCGACTGATAGGTCGATACATGCACACGCTTGATGTGCGAGAGCTTCTCGATGGCGTTCAACGCCACCACCATCTGAATTGTGGTGCAGTTAGGATTGGCAATGATACGGCGTGGAGCGTTCAATGCATCCTCGGCATTCACTTCGGGTACCACCAACGGCACATCCGCATCCATTCTGTAACAGCTTGAATTGTCAATCATCAAACAGCCATATTTTGTGATGGTTTCGGCATAATCGCGCGAGATGGAACCACCAGCCGACACCAATGCAAGGTCGATATCCTTGAAGTCGTCGTTATGTTGCAACTCCTTGATTACAATCTCCTTACCGCGAAATACTCGTGTCTGTCCTGCACTGCGTGACGAGCCGAACAATACCAACTCGTCGAGTGGGAAGTTGTGCTCATCGAGTATCTTCAAAAACTCCTGTCCTACGGCGCCACTTGCGCCAACCACAGCTACCTTCATAATTTTCGTGTAAATTTAAGTTATTACTATCCTTTATGCTATTTCTATGTTGTCAAGGTCTTGCGTAGTGGAGGAATTATGAAAATTATTCGATTTTTAAAATCCCTCCAAACCTCCCTTTGACCTTTGGTCTTCCTTCTTCGCACCTCGGCATAGTCTGCAAGCAGCCTCTGCTCTCGGTTTGTCGGCGGTTGTTAAGGGAGGCTTGTCGCTCCGTTAAACACTACGCTCCACTAAATTAAAAATTAAGAATTAAAAATTATTTTTTCAAACCTATAAAACCTCTAATGCCTCTAACGACCCTAATGCCTCTAACGCCTCTAACGCCTCTAACGCCCTTAACTCACTATTCAAAGAACTCATCGTGTATGGTTTGCTGTGCCGAAGCGGGGTTTTCGGCATCCTCGCACTCTACCACTTGCCACGATGCTGGGCGAACGAACTTGTCGGTCTTATCGATGTTAATATTTGGGTCTTTATGCACTCGACGAAGGAAGTCGCCTACGATAGGCAACGCCATCACCGAGCCCTCGCCCCTACGACCTGGTGTTATGGATTGGTCTTCGGCACCAACCCACGCTCCGGCAACGAGCTTCGGAGTGATACCCATAAACCAGGCATCACGATTTTCGTTTGTCGTACCTGTCTTGCCCGCAATATCCACACCCTGCATATCGTATCCCCATACCATTCGGCGACCTGTGCCGTGGGTGATAACATTCTGCATCATTGTAAGCATCGTATATGCCGACTCCTTGCTTATAGCGTCCTGCGACGAGGAGGTGAACGAGGAGATGAGGTTACCCTGACGGTCCTCAATGTGTGTTACGAAAATCGGAGTGTTATATACGCCCTCGTTTGCAAAAGTTGAGTAGGCGCTAACCATCTCATATACATTCGATTCGAAGGTTCCCACACACAAGGCATAGACTGGGTCTATGAAGCTCAAAATACCCATATTGTGAATAAAGTCTGCCACCGCCTCGGGCTGTTTCGCCTGCTTCATAATCCAAGCTGAGTAGTTGTTGCGTGAGTGTGCCAAACCCCAACGCAGAGGGTGCAACACTCCGTCGTACTCCACATTTCCCGACTCCTTTGGCGACCACGCTGCTCCCACTGCCGTTTCGATTGTTACCGGTAGGTTTGGTACCATTGTACAAGGTGTCAGACCAAGGTGGTCGATAGCGAAGGTGTAGATAAATGGCTTTACGGTAGAGCCAATTTGTCGCTTACCCTGCTTTGCCATATCGTATTTGAAGTATTGGAACGAAGGACCTCCGACATACGCCTTGACATGACCTGTCTGAGGCTCCATAGCCACGAATGCTGCTCGCATAATGCGCTTGTGGTGCAAAATTGAGTCGCGAGGTGTCATCAGCGTGTCGCGCTCACCATTGTAGGTAAAGACCTTCATCTCGCACTTTTTGGTGAAACTTGCGTATATCTCTTTGTCATTTACGCCTGCCGACTTCATATTGCGGAAGCGGTCGGAGTTGCGCATTGCTCGCTTGATGATGGCTTCGACCTCGTCGCTGTTGAGGTTGTCGAAGAGAACCTTTGTCTCCTTAACCTTCTTGTCCATCGTAGGCTGAATTACCGTCTGCATCTGCTTGTGGAGTGCAGCCTCGGCATACTCCTGCATCGTAGCGTTTATGGTGGTGTAGATTTTCAAGCCGTCACGATAGATGTCGTAGGTCGTGCCGTCAGCCTTGCGGTTCTTGTGGCACCAGCCGATAAGCGGATTTTCGTCATACTCCTTGCAAGCTTGCTCGTAATCCCAGGTGGTGTAGTAGTTGCGACGCTTTGGTCGTTGAGCATTCATCGTCAGTCGCAACATCTCTCGGAAGTAGGTCGCACGACCGTAGTTGTGCGATACAGGGCGATAGTTTAGTGTGATAGGGAGTGCCGACAACGAGTCGTATTGCGCTGCGGTGATGCCGCCTGCCGCCTCGATACGCTTCAATACGGTGTTGCGACGACGCAACGCATTTTCGGGGTTACGCACAGGCGAGTAGCGTGTCGGAGCATTCACCACACCTACCAACACTGCCGCCTCCTGTAAGTTCAACTCCGAAGGTGTCTTACCAAAGAAGGTTGCCGCAGCTGACTTTATACCAAAGGCATTCGAGCCATACTCTACGGTGTTGAGATACATCGCTACAATCTCCTCCTTGGTGTAGTTGTATTCGAGTTTGAGGGCGGTAATCCACTCTTTGAACTTCGAAATCACGAGTTTTACGGTGCGCACAATTTTGTTCTCGCCACGCTTGCCACGAGGGAAGAGGTTTTTTGCCAACTGTTGTGTAATGGTACTACCTCCACCTTGCGATGAGCGTTGCAGTGCGATGGTCTTAACACCCACACGGGCCAACGATACGAGGTCTATACCCGAATGGGTGTAGAAACGAGCATCTTCCGTAGCGATGAGTGCTGCTGCCAATGGCGGAACATCGTGACCTGCAACTTTGAGCATTGCGGTCGAGTCCTGCGGATAGAGGTCAGAGTACTGCACATAGGAGCGATTTTGCACGAAGAAACTACCGATTGTATGACCATTGTCGGCATAAATCTCGGTTGCGAGGTTGCTCTTTGGGTTCTCCAACTCCTCGAATGACGGCATACGACCGAATGCCCCTATGGCTGTGAGCGAGAGCATCAACGCCAATACGGCAATAGGAGTCATCGCCACAATCCATAGCCATTTCACTATCTGGCGTTTTTTGTTGTTTTTCTTGGTTGCCACTCTTTTTGGAGTGGTTTTGCGGGTTGTATTCTTTGTCTGCATAGTCTGTTATGAATTAGAATGGAAGTCCAAGTCCCACGGTTACAAAAGGTCTGCGGTACTCCCTATATCTTCTATCTTGGGTTAAAATCATTGGTTGATATATCGAAAGTGTCAAAGATGTCGTAGCGGAGGCCGGCAATCGAAATAGGTTGAAATCGAGCGATAAATCTCCTCCGTATGAGATTATGTGCCTTCGTTCGAGTTGTGAGGATAGCGAGAGGTCATTTCTATTGACATACATCTGCTTCCTGTCAAACGAGGCGTAGTCGAAGCCGAGATTGATGCGCACTCGCTTGAATTGAATAACGGCACAACCGAGGTCTGGATACCAAATCGGCAGGGCGTAATTCAGCGAGGTGGCAACATAGTTTCTGTTTTCTATCTCGGAGGAGTAAAATCCTCGTGGTATCAATCGTCCCGAGTGAAATGCAAGATTTGAGAGTGCATCTTCGCGGTCAAATCCTCTCAACGAGGTTTGATACACCGCCGCCAACGAGAGTGAGTGGTGCTTCGCTACACCCGGGAAGTAGGCTTTGCCATAGACCGATATGAGATGGCTAAAATTCTCGTCGGCAGGGTTGAGAGCATAGTTGAGCGATATGACTTGCCCCCATTTCGGCAGAAAATCTTTGTGAGCCAGGCGCACCTGGTCCTGATAGCCACAACCGAATTGCAAGAGATGTACACCCTCCTTGTAGCCGATTTTTGCAAGGTTGCTTACGCTGCCCTGACCTATATTTACCTTCAATTTATCGACCTTTGCCACCAGACCATTCGAGTAGTTGTAACTTGCCGACACCTGCACGAAACGGGTGTGGTAGCCCGCCTGAAAGTAGAGTGGCAACGATGCCATTGCGCCGATATTGTAGTATCTGCCAAGCTCGGGCGTCTGGTTAATCACAAGCTCCTCTTTGCCCGTAGTCGGATTGACCACATACTCCTCTTTTCCACCAGGCAGAACCGCCTGATATTTACCCGTGAGAGGGTCGTAGAGGTAGGTGTATGCCGAATAGAGTTGCTGCGTACCTCCATAGGTGGCGTTGATGCTCAAATTTACGCCAAGTCCATAGTAGCGGAATGCTCCCTTGAAAACATCGCCCTCTTGGGCATTCCAACCCCAAGTGAGGTATCCGCTGGCGGTGGAGAGGATATTTTGCGACATAATGGTTGCTCCAAGATTGAAATCCATCGCCCCCTCTTCGGCAAGGGCAAATGGGTCGTACGACACAGGAGCCCACGAGTGGATATTGAAGAGGTGTGCTGCGCCATTAAAACGCTTATCTCGTAGTGGCTTTACGCTGCCATTGCGCCTCTTTTTACCGAACTCTTTTGCCTGAACCAACATCGAATCGGCACCGATAAACCGTACCGTGTCGAGGTTTATGGTGTTCCACTTTTTGCGTTGCGGATTTACGAGGTTTACCGGCAGCTTCGAGTAGGAAACCTTTGGTAGGGTGTCGCGCACAATCTTCTGCTCGGCAATGTGGTAGCCGTAGCGGTCGTAGGTGGTCATCAGCACAGTGTCGCACTTGCTCGGCATAGGCGAGAATGAGCCGTATGTCGAAGCCGAAATGCGATACTCGGTCGAGGTGCGGAGGTCGTAGCAATGCACCTCATCTTTGCCCGACTGAATAGAGCCGAAATAGAGAACTCCATCTTTGGCGCGAAGGTCGCTGATAGTTATGTATGCCCCCTTAGTTATATGTTCGATATCTCTGTTCTTGCCCACTTTTCCGAGCCACATACCGCTGTCGTCAGTGGCGATAAAGTAGAGCGCACGGGTGTAGTCATCGTATGCCAAGCCGTGAATTTCGATGTCGATTGGGATTTTAACACGCAGATACTCCTCCTCGTGTCGTGGTATAGGATTTCCGCGAACGATGTTATACTCTCCATTCGGGAAATACTCCACCCACGCCAATTCGTACTCGCTGATAGGGGTTGGATAGAGAGCTTTGTCCATGCGGTTGAGTGTACGGGTGCGACCACGCTCCAAATCCATATAGCACAACTTCGAATCTATGCGCTCGGCAAAGAGGGTGCTACGGCGGTACTCGCTCCACCACACTCGCCCACCGACAACTTCGCTTGGGCGACTCGAAACGGCCCCTGTGTAGGCGATATGTCGGCTCTTGCCCGAATTTTTGTCGGTCACAACAAAGGCGTCGGGCTTGTCGAGTGTTTCGTAGAGCGACAAGACCATATCGTTGTCGATATATTGTGGATAGCGGAACTTGGTGTAGCCCTTTGTGCGCTCGGCAGAGAGTTGTGTCGAGGTGTTTGGCTGGTATGGAAGAGTGTTCCAATAGTCATTCAAGTCGGCAAATGTTTCGCGCAACAACTTCGTGGTCGATGTTCCGTAGTACCTCTTCATCGCAACATAAGTTGTGGCAAAAACATAAGGGTTGCGCACCGCATAATTCACCACTTTATCCCAAATGTTCTCGTCATATTTGGTGTTGGCGTATGCAGTAATTTGATATCCGAGCTGGTAGTGGTCGGGGATATACTCTTTGTACGAGCCACAAAACCACTTGTTGTAACCACGCTCCTTCGCAGGATTGCCAATAGCACGGTAGTGCATCGTAAATGAGGGTTGCAACGCACGACCAAACGACGACATCTGCGTTTCGGACAATGTAGCATCGCCCTCCAAACCCCACAACGGCATAAAGAGTAGTCCGATGGTCGAACTCTGCTGACCGAGTATATAACTGAATGCTCGGACAAAACCTCGATTTATGTTGTTGTACTGTACGGCGTGGCGGTACTCGTGTGCGGCGAGTTGCTTCAACCACGGCATCGAGTAGCCATTTATGGCTGGCGATGATAAAATCTCGACACGCTTTGGCAACCACATCACCAAGCCATTCGACGAGAAGTTTTCGGGGTGAATGACGAATGGAATCTTCATCGCTCCGTGGCGATAGCCAAAGGCTATATCAGGTTGCACCGCACGAGCATAGTACATCATCTTGTAGCCGAGGGTGCGAGCCGTATCGGGGTAGATGACATCAATCTTGTCGCCTTTGAGTTTGCGCCAGCGCATATAGGTCGGGTCGGCACCCCACGAGTAGTATTGTGCCGATGCCGAATATGCACCAAGTAGCGCAACAATGGCGATTACGATATCTCTGATTTTACCCCTCACTATTTTTGTTGCTCTGTTAAACTTTCTTTGTCTGCGAATATCCCTTTTTTATCAGCAGGTCGGTTATGCGGTCACGATGGTCGCCCTGAATAATTATTTCGCCCTCCTTGACCGAACCGCCTACACCGCAACCCTGCTTCAAGGTGCGCCCCAAGTCGTTGAGGTCGCTCTCCGAGCCTATAAAACCACGCACTATCGTAGCAACTTTTCCGCCACGACCCTTGGTGTCACGCCAAACACGCAACTTCTGCTGTGTTGGAGCGAGAGTTTCTGCCTCTTGCTCCTCCCCGTAGTCGTACGAAAAGTCCGGATTTGTCGAATAGACCATTCCGAGTCGCTCTTTCCAATCTGCCATAAATACACAATATCCCAATTAACGATGCAAAAGTAGCAAATATTTTTGTTTAACACCCCGATTTTGTATATTTGTTTACAAATATAACAAAGAATGGGGGCACAATCCCCCATTCTTTGTTATCTAAGATGACTTGATATCGCCTAATTACAATGGCTTTACATAGCGCACAGTGTCAGGTGTGAGCTGACTGATGATGAAGTCGTCGCACTCGACATACTTGTTGAGCAACTCGTCGTTGTAGTGGCGAATGGTCAAAAGCTCCACCTTCTCGATAATCTCGGTGTTGAAGCCCTCCTCCTGTAATGCGGTAGCAACCTCCTCCAAGTGCCAGCTCGACTCCACGCACAAACCGAGTTCTACGGCGGTGTTGTGGATAAGGTTGGTCTTGATGCGGAATCGCTCCAAAGTGGCAAAGATGATAGGGAACTTCTCCTCCAATACGAACGACAAATCTCGTGAACGAAGGCGCAAGAAACTCTGATTGCGCTTAACTATGATGATAGGTGTCGCAACGGTGTCGGCCTCGCCGTTAATCACTGTTCCGGCTGCGAGTTTGTTGCCGAAAGGCTTCACATACAAAGGTATGTTCTTATTCTGCAATGGCTTGATGGTCTTAGGGTGGATAATCTGCGCACCGCTATATGCCAACTCGATGGTATCCACATAGTTGAGGTGGTCAATCTTCACCGCATCAGGGAAGATTTTAGGGTCGGCATTCAAAATTCCGTCAACATCTTTCCATACGGTCATCGACTCTGCGTTGAGAATATTTGCCACAACGGCAGCCGAGTAGTCCGAGCCTTCGCGACCGAGTGTGGTGGTTGTGCCGTCTGGTGCCGAGCCGATAAAGCCCTGACCTACGAAGATGCGACTCTCCGCACCTGCACAAGCACGGCGAAGTGGCGTTTTCGACTCCTCAATCAATACATTTGCATCCTTGTGGCGAGCCTGTGTGAGGAAACACTTGCGCATATCAATCCACGAGTTTTTGGTGCCCTCCTTGTTGAGGAATGCCGAGATAATAGTTGTCGAAACCAACTCTCCGTAAGCTACGATGTGGTCGTACCACTCCTCTGCCTTAGTGCGCTCGAACTTGTTGGTTGTTACCGCCTTACGCAAAGCCTCGAATAGTGCATCAACCTCCTCGATGCGATACTCTGCCGAGCCAAAGAGGTTGGCGATAGTGGTGTAGTGGTAGGCTTTAATTTCGGCAATTTTGCTCTCGCAGAAGGCGGTATCGCCCTTGCGCATAGCATCGAAGACCTCCTCCAAAGCGTTGGTGGTCTTGCCCATAGCCGAAACTATGATGAACAACTCGTTCTCATCACGAACAATGTTGAGGAGATTTCTAACACCCTCGGCGTGTCGCACCGAAGCTCCTCCAAATTTGTAGACTTTCATATATTTTGCTTGTTACTTTGGGTGCAAAGATAATAAAAAGACGAGAGACGAAAGACGAGAGACGAGAGAAATTTTTTATTTTCTCTAAAAACTCTAACGCCTCTAACGCCATTAATAAAGTTCCACAAACTCCCACGAGTTGCCTACTGCATCGAGGTAGCGCAAGAACTCCTCGCGCGAGATTACCACCGTGCCACGACTATCGTTGGGGTGGAAACTCAAACTTTCGGCACCCTCCAAGTTCTTGTCGAGGAAGAGGTGGGTGTGATTCTCCTCGTCATTGATAAGTCCGAAGGGCGACACCGAACCTGGCTCCAAGCCGAGGTATCGCTCCATACGCTGTGGCGAGGCGAAACTCAACTTACCCTGGTGCAGTCGGTGCTCCATATCGTGAATTGCCATATCCTGGTCGCAGTCGAAGCATACCAAGTAGTGGCGATTGCCCTTGTGGTTGCGGAAAAAGAGGTTCTTGCAGTGCACCGACCCATCCTCGCGCCAATACTGCTTGGCAATTTCGATAGTCGGCGACTCAGGGTGAAAATAGACCTCGTATTTAATTCCGTGCGAGTCAAGAAACTCAAAGACTTTCTTGCTGCGTAGTTCTAATGCCTCCATAAAAACTCTAACGCCTCTAACGCCCCTAACGACTCTTATACTCCGTATCGGTGTTCTCAAACACAAACGCAAAGGTATCTGCCACCTCCTCGATGCGCTTCGAGGTTGGTTTGCCGGCACCGTGTCCGGCATTGGTGTCGATGCGGATAAGCACAGGGTTGTCGCCCTTGTGGCAGTGTTGCAACTCAGCTGTGAACTTAAACGAGTGGGCAGGTACAACTCTATCGTCGTGGTCGCCCGTAGTGATGAGCGTTGCAGGGTACTCCACACCCTCACGCAAGTTGTGCAGTGGCGAGTATTTTACCAAATACTCAAACTGCTCCTTTACAGCCGATGAGCCATACTCCACAACCCAACCGTGACCGATTGTGAAGAGGTGGTAGCGCAACATATCCAACACGCCCACCGCTGGCAATGCAACGGCATACAAGTCAGGGCGTTGCGTCATACAAGCACCCACCAACAAACCGCCATTCGAGCCACCAGCAATAGCGAGTTTTTTGCTCGATGTGTATCCCTCCTTGATAAGGTGCTCGGCTGCCGAGATAAAGTCGTCAAAGACATTCTGCTTATTCTCCAACATACCGCCTTTGTGCCACTCCTCGCCATACTCCGAGCCGCCACGCAAGTTCACCACAACCCATACGCCACCCTGCTCCATAAACATCGCTGCGGTGGTCGAGAAACCTGGGGTGAGGTTGATTTGGAAGCCACCATAACCATAGAGGTAGCAAGGGTTATTTCCGTCAAGTTTCAACCCCTTTTTGTGCGACACAAACATCGGTACTCGGGTGCCATCTTTACTCTCGAAGAATATCTGCTTTGTCTCGTAGTCCGAGCAGTCGAACTTCACCTCCGATTGGTGGTAGAGATACGACTTCCCACTCTCCATATCGTAGCGATAGATGGTGCTTGGCGAGGTGTAGTTTGCCACAGCATAATAGACCTCCTTATCCTCTCTTTCGCCGTCAAAACCGCCCACCGAGCCGATAATTGGCAACTCGACAGCGCGTACAGGTTTTCCCTTGCGGTCGTATTGGAAAATCTTGTTCTGCGCATCAATCAGATATTGAGCAAAGAGGTAGTCGCCTGCCAAGCCAACCCCTTCGAGCAGATTCTCCTTTTCGGGGATAATATCGTACTGCTTGCCCGTGTTGAGATTTACACCCACAAGACGATAATTTGCGGCATTGTCGTTGGTCATAACCATAACCTCATCTTCGTAGCAGTCGAGTATCATATAGTCGTACTCAAAGCCCTTGAAGAGGGTGCGCCACTTGCGCTCCGAGGTGCGCTTGTAGAGCACCTGCGTACCGCTTGTGCCTGCTGACGAGGTTATGAACTGCCATTTTCCGTCCTCGCTCTCGCCCCCGTGGTGGTAGTGGAGAGGATTTTTCTTATCCTCGAAAATCAGGATATCCTCCTCTTGCGCAGTGCCAAGGCGGTGGAAATAGACCTTCTGGTTGGTGTTTTGTGCCGAATATACCGCATCGCCCTCCTTTGGTGCGTCGTATGCGCTATAATAGAAGCCACGAGCATCGCGAGTCCACGAAGCACCCGAGAACTTCACCCACTTGATGTGGTCGGCAAGAGGTTGCATACTCTCGGTGTCCAAGACCTTAATCTCCACCCAATCCGAGCCCGCCGAGGCGAGTGCGTAGGCGAAGTACTTGCCGTCTTTTGTGAATGTTCCTGCGTGCAACGCCACCGTTCCGTCTTCCGAGAGGGTGTTTGGGTCGAAAAAGACCTCCTCTTCCTTGTCGGCAAGGTTGCGCTTGCGGTAGAGTACGCTCTGATTTTGCAGACCGCTATTGCGAGAGATGTAGTACCACTCGCCACGCTTCGATGGTGCGCTCTGCGAAGGGTAGTTCCACAACTCGGTCAGTCGCTCACGAATAGCCTCGCGCTGTGGCAACGAATTGAGGTAGCCGAATGTTACCTCGTTCTGTGCCTTCACCCACTCGGCGGTGCGCTCCGACATATCATCTTCGAGCCAACGATAAGGGTCGGCAATCTCCACTCCGTGATAGTTGCCCACGACACCTTCACGCTCTGTTACAGGGTACTTTATCTTCATAGTTCCAATGTTTTTTAAGAGGGTTGCGCCACCATAAACGCCTGCGTACATAATGGCGAAAAATAGCAAAAAGCCTACGATACTCTTTGCAAATTCCTTACGATTTATCTCCATAATCTCGATTGTTTAATGCAAAGGTAATTAAAAAAAGCTAATAGCCAATGGCTAATGGCTAATGGCAAAAAAACGGCCCCCGCAGGAGCCGTTTTTCTATTTCGGTTGATTTGTTTCATCCAAATCGTATAAGAGTTCAATATCATCTACATACATCCACGAAGCATCACTTCCCGTGAAGTAGTCGCCATAGCCCGAACAGGTGAAGGTCAGCAAGAGTTGCGACGGCACAACCTCAGGATTTGAGTACTCAATAGGGAGCGTCATAGTGTGCCAACTATCGGTGTGCTCAACAACCATCTCGGGGTTGTTGTCGCTATCGAAATATCCCAATCCAAGCACACCCGGAGCAGTGCGAGGGTCGAAGAAGGTCTTTTCGTCGGCACTATTCACACAGTGTGGCTCAGCCCAATCGGTCAGGCAGAAGAACACCTTTGCAACATCGGGTTGTCCGCCAACAATCTTTATCTGCTTGCTACCGATATGGTATTCGGTACCTGTCGAAGCCGACTGATACTTGTTGTTTATCGTTATCCAATTGATGCCACCGCGCGAATACTTAATCTTGAAACGCACGGCAACCGGCTTGACATCCTGCGTCATTGGCTGACCGAAGAATACGGTGGCATTTGTTCCGAGGGTTTCGCCATAGTGTCCTACGAAGAGGTTGCCGGCTGCAAACTTCATATTCAACACACTTTGTGAGCCCATATACGCACTTATCTCGCCTGTGGAGTCAGATGGAACATTGCTCGGATTTACGCTCTTATAAGCAGGGTATGTAAGGTTGTACTTCTCGCCAAGCGATGTTCCGCCAGGGTTACCCGTAGCCCAGAACATATCGGTAACCGAAGAGAATGGATACCAGCAAGGTCCCGCCTCGCCCGTAGGCAAGAGGTTTTGGTCGTTGGTAAACTTGCCCCACTCCTCCATCTGCGAGTTTGGAAGTTGATAGAGCGGTGCTGTGGTAACAATCTTTATGTCGGACTGCTTCTCGTCGGCATAACCAATAACCTCATACTCGGTATTCGGCTCCAAACCTCGCACAACAGCCTTTACAAAGCCCTCTTCGTAGCGGTTGTATGGATTTTTAGAGTCGGCAGCATACCACTCGTTATTAACCTTTAACCACTCGTCAGCATCTCGTTTGCGATATGCAAATTGGATATTTGCACCGTCAATGTTTGCAGCCTTTATCCAAATGACATTCGCTCCTGCCGAGACATACTCAAAGTCGAGAGCCACCTCGGTAGGAACAACCACCAACTCCCATACTACATTTTTGCCGTGTGCCGTAACCGAAATAGTACGCGACATATCGCTGTTGTTGAAGTCGGTTGGCATCTCCGAAATCTCTGGATAGTCGTAGGTTGGGCGTGGGCCGAAGCGCACATCCGTAGTCTTGACATCATTGAGAGGGTAGTCCTGACGACGCTTTACGATGGCGCGATGTCCGTCAATATCCCACTCGGTTGCTCCAATTTGTCCGTCGACACTCCAAATGCGGTTGATATTCTGCGTTGCCACAATCTCCCACTCGTAGGTTTGGAAGTAGGAGAGTGTGATATACTCGGGTTGCGACATATTTACAACCTTGCCGTTCAGATCCTTCGATACGACAATCTTCGAGTCGTCAGCCGTGTAGTTGATGTTGGTAACAACATCAGAACCGAAGGTTATGGTTTTGAACTGTACCGCTTCGATATTGGTCTCCTCGGCAAGAGGAATGGTCGCAGTGTAGGTCGAACGGTCGAGTGTAATCTCTCCGCTTGTTCCCTCGACATCGAGCGAGGCGATAAAGAGGTCAACCACAGGCTTGGGCAGGTCGTTCTTGATGCACGATGCGAGTGCCAAAGCCGAAAAAAGTATTATTGTGAGTCGTTTAGTCATTTTACTGCTTCAATTTTTGTTCATTCTTCTTGCTCCACAGATGGACCGTTACGCCGATGTTAATCTCAGCGATATTGAGGCGGAATGCCAACTTCGAGTAGTTTCGAGTACCTCCCGTAGCTTGCTTGATGTGGTTATATTTCAAACCACCTAAACCAAATGATACCGTAGCACAGACATTCGGGAAGATGTAGGCTGCAATGCCGGGGTTGAAGTTGAACGCCACCTTGTATGTATCCGAAACGGAGGTGTTCCACTCGTTATTGTACATAAAACCGAATTTCGAGCGACCATACTGTCCCTCCAACTCCAACTCACCGAATACGCCAAAGCGACCACGGCGGTCGAGCGGCACATAGGCGCGATGGAAAATAGAGAACGAGTAGGCGTTGCTCAAATAGTCAAGACCAATGCCTTCGGTTGTGAACTCTATGCCATTGATAAAGTTGCCGAGGTTTACATTAGCATTGTCGAAGTGTCCCGCCATGCGAGTATATCCAAATCGCGCACCAATTGCGAGGTTGTTGTGATACAAGTAGCCGACATATGGCTTGACCGACACTATCGAACCACCGAGTTTGAGGTTTTCGACAATCAATGCAATCTCCGAATCGTCAGCCGAGAGTGTGCCGTACGAAGCCGTAATACCGCACATCCACTCATCCTTGTAGGCAAATATATTCTTGTCTATTTCGCGATTTACGCGGTTTATCTGAATCAGACCTCCCGGATTTCGAACAACATAGGTGGTATCGCGTTGGAGTCCCAAAAGAATGCTCTGCGCTGCGACATCCTGCACTGTGCTCACCACGAGCACTGCCATAAGTATTGTAAATATCTTCTTCATAGTTGTAGCCGAGTTTTAGAGGTAGAACGATGCACCCAATCCGATGGAGAAGATGTTTATCTTGAAGTTCATTTGCGAAGAGGAGGTTGTTCCCGACACCACCTGATTGGTTATCTGTCGAGTATTCGAGTAGCTGAAACCCAGCACACCGATATTCACCTCGATAGCCATATTGTTGGTCAAAAATGCCGCAATACCGGGATTTACTCCGAGCGATATATCGAACGAAGTGGAGTAGGTACCGCTCAAACTCTGCTGTGGTCCCGAAGCCAACTTCGACTGCGAGCCTCCCAACGCCAAGCCAACCTCGGCAAAGAGGGCAAAACGCTTGTTTCCCTTGCCAAGAGGTATGTAGTTGCGCCACAACGCCTCGACATTGTACGAGTGCTTCAACGAGTAGAAGAACGAGTTGTCGAGCGAGGTTATCGAGAGCGATGCGTTGTCCAACTCGGTCAATCCGCGCGAGTAGCCAAAGCGCACACCCACCAATGCATTTTTCGAGTAGGCATAACCCACAAGTGGCGAGATTTTGAACTGATAGCCATTCGACTTAATATCCTCCACGATGAGGAATGTGTAGTCGTTGTTGCTGTGGGTTGAGTAGGATATTGTACCTCCGAACACCCACTGTCCCTTGGGCACAAACTCGGTGCGGATATTCGCAATGCCTCGATTTTGGCGACGCACACTATGGTCTAATTTGTTGTAGGCGGTGCTGTCTGCCTTCACCACCTCTTGCGCCATTGCAACAGAGGGCAGAGCAAAGAGCATCACCAACACTATTTTTAGAAATTTACTCATCTTTTTCTTTGCTACCTATTATATATTAGTAAACAAGTTCAATATCGTCAACATACAACCACGATTCTGTCGAGCCATCGAAAAAGTCGCCATATCCCGAGCAGGTAAATGTCAAGATAATGTGCGTAGGCACCTGATTAGGGTCTGTACCGTAGAACGAGAACGGAATCTCAATCTGCTTCCACTCTGTTTGCGACTCGGTAGTTGCCATATAAGCCGAGTAGAGTACCTTGTCATAGCGTGCATCGCCCGACTTGATATCTTCGTCGCTTGGGTTGAAGGTTGTCTTTTCCGCAGAGCCACTATCCACCAAATGGGAGTCGGTTGTCATACAGCAGAATATCTTGCAAAGGTCAGGGTCGCCCTTTTTACCTTTTCCTCCACTGACTTTGTCAATAGTGCCACAATTCCACTTTGCCCAGAAGCGAATAGCCTTTGGCTTGGCGTTGTACTCGAATGGTTGACCAAAGTAAACTTTTGCTTTGGTCGTATCATACAGACCTCCCCACGATCCGATATAGCCATTTCCTGCAGCGAACTTCACAACGATATATTTCGACGCCATATACATCGACTTCGAGCCTGTCGAGCCCGGTCTGACATCGCTACTGCTCTGGGTAATGTTGTAGGACTCTCCCAAAGAGGTGGTGCCATAGTTACCTGTACACCAATAAGGATTGTTGTTGTCTTTCCAAGGAAGTATTGCTTTGCCATCCTTGCACCAATCCTCCAAATCGCCATTCGGAATCTGATTTCCGTTGCTGAGTGTAAAGGTGCGAGGGCTTCCCACCATCTTGCCATTTATCGATAGGGCGTACTCGTAGGTGTGGCTTGGGGTCAAACCATCTACCACCGCACTATATAGGTTGTTCTCGATAGCCGAAGCGGTGCAGCGATGCCACTCCTCCTCGCCTTCGCGATAGAGAATTTCCACATTCGATGGCATTCCAAACACCGTAGCCGAGAGTGTCGATGAGCAGCCTGTCCACGCGAGTACCTCTTTGCTCTTGTCGTAGTCGTTTACTCCCGGAAGCGAGTAGGACAACTCCTTGCGAGCCTCGCTATTGGTTGAGTCGGTTACAGTCATCTCAATAATCTGCGTTCCGCCATTCAACGAGTAGAAGAACTCCTCGGTGAGGGTGATATAGAGCTGTGCTGTGTTCAAACCCATAAGCTCAATGCCTGCAACCGTTTCGTTTACGGGGTCATAACTCTTGTCGCCTACAACAAGTTTTACGCCAACGAACTCTGCCACTGCGGTTGCGAGGTATTGACGATTGCCGCCTGAGTAGTTGCAGTGGGCGTTGAGATCGAAACCTACACCCTTCAACTCAGGGTCTGGCGAGAACGAAAGGTGGTCGTCACGCTCCTCGATGCTCTCATCTAAGGTTGCTGTCAGACCGCCAAACAAACCACTTGCGTCAGGCGAGAACTTGAACGAGAGTTTGTATGCCTTTTTAGCCTCGACATTCTCGATTACACCACTCTTGTCTATTGGGACCTTCTCGCCATCTTCGTACTCGAAGGTGCCGACAAAGTGCCAATTAAGGGTATTTATACCCTCAGGCATAACGAAGTAGCCCGTTTTGCTCTCGGTATAGGTGAGTTTTACGCTATCGTCAGCCTTAATCTCCACGCTGTAACCCTCGTGGCAGCCCTCGGTGATAGTCTGGTCGAAGATGACCTCAACGGGGATATTCTGCACTGCGGCAACGAGGTCGATAGTGGTTGTTTCGCCACCCTTAATCACGAACGGCTCCTCGCCTCGGAAGAGTTGCTCCGTCGCATTGAATGTAGCCGAAACCTTAACTCCACTCTCCACTACGGCGGTGTAGTCGCCCTCCAACAACCAGATATACTCCGGCTTCTGCATATCAGCCTTCGAGGAGTCGTACTTGCGCACAAGTATCGACTTGTCGCCCTCGTTCTTGAATATCGAGAGGATATAGTCGAAGGTTGTACCATTAGCGGTGCGTGTGGCTACATTCAGCAACACAACACCCTTCTCTCCCGAAGGGGTGTTGTCCTGCTCCTTGACTTTGGGATCGTTGATACACGATACCAACGCCAATGCGCACGCCCACAAACATATATTGAATAATCTCTTCATCGTCTACTATTTTCCTGTTTGAAGCATCAATGTCTTAACGGTGGTGTTGCCCTCGTTGTCAACCACTGTGAGTACGAAGTCGTGGTTCTTCAAGTCGGTGCCGCTGACCGCCTGCAATACACCCATAAATTGCGTAATCGAGAGCTTCACAAAGGTCTTATTCACAACATCGCTACCTACGGCAAAACCTAAGCCACGGAGTGGCTCCTCAACATCGATAAATACGCTTGGGTTGTTCGAGTCGTACGACTGCTGTGGATAGCACAAGTTCAATACATCGCACAAACCTACGCCTGACAACTCTGCTGGGGTGAGCGATGCCGACTCAATCTTCACATAGAACTCCTTGATACCCTTCGAAGCCGAAACCAACAAATCTACCTCCAAATCTGCGGTAATAGCCTCGCGCTGCGAGATGTCGTGACCATCCCACACAATGCTTGGGTCCTCAGCCGGCACCACAGGGTCGTCGCCACCCTCGTTGCCGCCACCAGGCTCTATCCACTCCTCCTCTTTTACGAGGTCGGCAACATTGCAGGGTACAATCTCGTCGGTAACCCAATCACGCACGGTTACACCAACCTTGATGTCGCCCTCGGCAGCGTGCTCAATATAGAAGTGAATCTTGCTGTGTTGTCCAGCCTTCACATCGCGCACCTCCTTGTTCATCTCGATAATTTTGAAGTTCTCCTTATCGGCAGCGTAAGTACCGCTGATGCGTAGGTGAATTGTGTTATTCACGCTTGGCGCAAGGAAGAAGCCGGCACGGCTCTCGGTAAGCGCATATTCCAACGAGTTGTCGCCCACCGAAACCGTAGTTAAGGTCTTCTCGCCGAGTCGCTCCAACAAATCGGGAGCATACGACACCGAAACCTTAATCTGCATCAACGAGCAGACAATCTCCGAGAGAGAAGTTGTCTCGTTACGCACAATTTTGAAAGGTTTAACAGCACCATATACAGGGGCCTCCCACGCTGCTGCCGGAACTTCGCCCGAAACGATTTTGAAGAGGTAGTCGCCCGTTGCGAGTTCGATAGCCTCGGTAGGTCGCTCGTTGAATTTGAACGACTGCACCACCTCGTTATCGCTATTGATAATTGAGCAATCGAAGTTTTCAACTACCACCTCGCTGTGAGTGCTTTTCGTACTCAAAACACCAACCTCTGGATCGCTTTCGTCGATACGGCAATCTATTGACAACGCCTCAATCGAGAGTTTTCCTTTGCTTGTGGTGTCGTCGACATTACCGCCATTCTCCAATCCCTCGTGTCCGCAACCTACTGTCAAAAGGGCTGCGAAAAGGGTTACTGCTGTAAATTTTGCAATTTTCATATCTTTAAGCATTTTCATTCAATTCAAATTCGAGTTCTACGGTTTCGACAATCTCGTTGTCGAAGGTAATATTTACTACGGCCTTGCCTGCGGTCGAGAGATCGAAGACAATTTTGTGGTGTGTCGAGGCCTTCAACTGCAACTTGCTCTCGAAGGTCGCCTTTGCGCCTGTCGTGCGCTCAGCGTTGCAGACAACGCTTACCTCGCCTGGATTCATAAAGAGCAACTCCTTTTTCGATGAGTCCCAATCTACACCGTTAATCTTGAAAGATGATGTAGGGAAATAGCCATCGAACTGTTCGGTAGTTTCTACCGTTACAATCGAGTTTGCTACTGCAACCACAATGTCGGCATTTACGGTGAGTTCATACTTTGGCACCTCTACCACGGCTACCCCCTCGAAGTATGGCTTCGACCAACCTTCAACGCCCTTTTCGCCATACGAAAGAGTGATGGTGTGTGTGGTAGAAGGGAAGGTTAAGCCTTCGTCGTATGCCTGCTCGAACTCCGAGTATGTTGCCCAAGTCTGTGTTGTGCCATTGCCCGAAATCTCCACCTTCAAGTTGTTCTCCGATGGAACAAGCGACTCGTCAAGAACGGTCTTGCCCGTAGTGTTCGCCTCGGTTACATCGGCACGGGTGGTTGCGTTAAGGGCAATCTTGCCAAACTGAACATCGCCCCCCTCGTTTGTGTGGCACGCAGTCGCTACGATGGCAAGTGCTATTGCAAAAAGTATCTTTTTCATATCTCTTGGTCGTTATTGTGCGATTGATACTCGGATATTATCGATGTAGATAAAACACTCACCATTTCCCGTATCCCAAACCCCGGTGCTGATAGTTGTATTAGGGTAGAACACAAGTCGAGTTGCATTGGTTACATCGCTTGTTGTGTCCGTGAATGTCGGGAATGTGTTTCCGAAGTCGCCTGTACCATAGTTGTCGTTGAGTCGTTCTTCGAAGAATGTTGTACCATAGTCCTTCATAGAGCCACTTTGTGCAGTACCGGTTGCAACACCATTGATAGTGCTTGCGTTGTCAGTGTGTGTTGCAACGCCTAAAATGGTGCAATTTGTTCCGTTATAGCCGAAGTCAGAATCAACATGTGCTCCTGCATCAAACTGAACCTTAATATTTACTTTTGCGCCACTCTTCAAGCCGGTTAGGCGTGGGGTGTCAAGACGACCATGGTGAGTTGAAACGAACGCTCCAACAGCTTGATAGCGTACATTTATACGAATACATGTATTAACGCCAAGCTGGAATCGAGCTGCATTCCAACCGCTGTGGTACATGTATTGATCCAGATTTACACCAGGTTGCTGTCGTTCCTCTCCGGTACTTCTGTTGTCATCACCCCAACTCTCGCCTGCTATGTGAACGCAAGAGAAATCCTCGAACAAGAGATATGGAACATCTATCGTAGCGAGGGTATTAACCTCGTTCTTGGCAATTGTCGAAGGGATAGTGACCTTCTGTTCCACGATAGCATTCTGGCTCTCGAAGCGAACGGTAAATGTCTTGCCTGCATAGGTCAGGAACTTACCATCCTCGTAGATGCCGTGCTGAACGAGGTCGTAGGTGTTGCTCGAATTTGCCGAGAATGTCTGCACCAACGCTCCGTTATAGTCGTAAATCGAAACCTTCTGCACCGCCTCGCCCAAGTTGTTCTTGCCAACCTTGAAGCGCAAAATGGTTGGAGCAATAGGACTTGGAATAGTGAGTGAAAGTGGGGTGATATGTCCGCCCTCACACATCTTCGAGAGGTTGAAGGTTCGTGTTGTGGAGCGTTCGCCAATGGTCGATATGGTGTAGTAGGCTACTGCACCCGAGATATTACCCTCGGCAATGCGCGCCCAAGCCGTTTCGCCCTCGTCGAAACCTTGCGGAATATTTACGACAAGCTGCTTGCTGCCGTTGCTGATTGTAGGCACCTCCGTCGGAGCCGTTGCATCTATCGTGATATTTCCCGTAACGATTGTCGGGAATGTGAATACCACCTGCTTGATAGGCTCCTTCAACGGATTCCCGCCCTTTGGAATGACCAATTTCAGAAGGTGGGTCTTGTGGTTAAATTCGAGAGCCAAGTCGTTGATCTTCTCCATCGAGAGAGCCTCGGCGGTTACGGGTGTAGCCACCATAAAGTCGTGAGCTCCATTCACAACATCGCCCTGCTGCTCGGCAGGGAGAGTGTAGGTTGCTATGCGATTGTTTATCGACACAGGCTTTGGCGATACAGCGTAGTAGGTGTAGTTGCCCTCGGGCAGGGTGTTTGCATTGCCGGTGAAGACTACCGACTGCAACGAGTGCCAATAGTACATCATCGTAAAGTCTGCACCATTGATATTGAAGCCACCCGTGCGATTTTGAGCCCAAAGAGTGAATGTGTCGCCCTCTATCCACGAAGCCTTGCCCTCGTCGTTCATAGCCGTACGGCTGATGCCGATAGGCAGACCGATTGAGAGTTCGGACTTTGCCACCTCAACACCATTGCTCTCCTCGGCTATCTTAGAACAGCCACCGAACAAAGCGAGAGATGCAAGTACCGCCACAAAGTAAAATTTCTTCATAGTCATCCAATTAAAACCTCGCAAAAATAGGCGTGTTATATTATATATAAAAATTTTTTCAATGAACAGCCGTTTTCTTTCAACGAAAAGGGAGTCGGCATTTGCCAACTCCCATCACTTAAACACCCCCAAGGTGCTACTCTTTGCGCTTCTCTATCTGTCTTTTTACGGCATCGAGAGCCAAATCAACAGCCTCCTCGAATGTGCGAGCGCGCTGCTCGCTAACAATATCTCCGCCCGGAACATGGAGTGCAACGAGTGCCAATTTGTTGCCCTTTTCGCTGTCCTTGTCCAACTTTAATGTTACATCTACTCCTGTCGAGTTACCCTCAAATCGCTCCAATCGAGCCATCTTCTTCTCCACAAATTCGATAAGCTGCTTGCTCGCATCGAACTTAACTGATTGAATTTTAACCTCCATAGTACAAAAAAATTAAAAGGTTTGAACTAGCAATTCCCTACTTGGTCGGAAAATCGTTCCGATTAGTTCTTTTTGCACCTTGCTTGCGTCGTAAATGCTCACATACGCCAAGTATGCTCCGCTTTCCGCCACTGCGCAACGCACAAAAATAATCTAATCGCCTTCGATTTCAGTTGTTGGGAAATTTCAATTTTATAGTTGTTTTAACTTTCGTCTTTCGTCTTTAATCTCTCCACTCTCCACTCTCAACTCTGAACTATCTTATTTATGCGGGTGCGCTCGCTTGTAAACCTCCTGCAATTGCGCTATGCTGTTGTGCGTATAGCACTGCGTGGTTTTGAGCGACGAATGCCCCATAAGTTCCTGTATATCACGCATATCAGCCTCCTTGTTCAAGAGGTGTGTTGCGAAGGTGTGTCGCAGCACATGCGGTGACTTTTTTCCTTGCACATTTGCCTCGTCGAGATTGCCTTTCACCACCCGCTGAATGGATGAGCGAGAGAGGGGCAATCCGAGGTCTGAGATTATCATCGGGGCCTCTGCCGATATCGCAAGATTCATCTCTCGGAGTAGCTCCGCATATCGCGCTATTCGCTTGCTCATCTCGGGCAGTACAGGCACTATTCTATGCTTGTCGCCCTTGCCTCGAACATGTAGCGCAGTGCCGTCAGCCGAGAGGTCGCCAAAGCGCACTCCCTGCAACTCGGCAAGGCGTAGGCCGCAGCTGTATAAAAGCGCTATAATCAGCGCATTGCGCTGCTCTGTAAAGTCGTCGGCAAGGCTCTTTGTGCGTATGCTTTCGAGCAACGATTGCATTCGTGTCTCTGGTACAAACGACGGCAATTTTCGTGCAGTTTTCAGGGTTTTGATGCGTCCGAAAATATCCTGCGTCATCCCTCCGTGCGAGCGCAAAAAGCGGAAGAAACTGCGCAACGAAGAGAGTTCGCGATTCATCGAGGCGGGGCTTATTCCGCACTGCTCCATACGGTAGATTATCCACTCCCGTATATCCTCTGCAGCAACGCTTGTAAGGTTGAAATCTTCGGGCGAAATGCCCGCATTCGAGGCACACCAAGTCGCAAACGACTGGATGTCGTGTCGATAGTTGCGCACAGTTAGCGCAGAGTACCGTTTTTCGGCCTGAATATGTGTTATAAAAGCACCAATCATAGCCTTATCCTATTCCGAACCTACACAAATATACGAAATTTTTGTTAGAAATAAAAAAACTGCGCCATTTTTTGTGGCGCAGTGATAAAATTTTTGGGTGAATGTTACTCTGCAAAGGCAAACTTGAACCCTTTGGCCTTCTCCCACTCGCCTCGTGTAAAGTCGGGAATTTCGACCGGAGCACCACCTGCAAGGGCCGACTGTTCGGTCAGCTCCACGAGCGACGACCACTCGACGGCATCGTATACATCCATATCGAGAGGTAGTCCGTTGCGCAAGCAATATATCAGACGACTATCCATTAGGTAGTCGATCCATCGTGTACCGCAAATCTCCACGCCTCGCTCCTTATACTCGGTAACAAACTGATGTCCATACTGCTCGGTCAAAGCCAGACAGCGCTCGCCCGAGAGTACATCGGCGGTGTCGGGAGCAAATGCCATATATGGAGCAGGATATTTCTGCACATAACCCTTCGTGCCACTCAACAAGAAGTGGCGACTATATGGTCGTGGCAGTGCGATGCCGTGTTGTAGCAGAATTGTACGACCTCGCTCGGTGCGAATGATTGTCGAGTTCATCGTGCCTCGGAACTTGTCCGCCTCGCCAATGGCATCGGACGAAACCGAAACCAGGCTCTTCATCCTGTCGCCACGATGGAGCCCCAATGCCAACGCCACAGGGCCAAGTCCGTGGGTAGGGTAGAAGTTGCCGATGTGGGTTGCCATATACTCCACCTGCCAGTTTCTCCAAAGGCGATGGCCATTGTCGTTGAGCGAGATGCGCTCTCTCAAATCGTGAATATAGGAGGCCTCGGCGTGCATTAGGTCGCCAAAGACCCCTTGCTGCACCATGTTGAGTGTTGCCAGCTCGAACTCGTCATAACAGCAATTCTCGAGCATCATGCAGTGGCGCTGAGCCTTTTCGGCGGCATCGACCAAGCGCCAACAATCCGCCACCGACATTGCTACAGGCACCTCTATGGCGGTGTGTTTGCCACACTCCAAGGCGTGGATTGCGATATTTGCGTGGCTCACCCAATCGGTACTTATATATATAAGGTCTATATCATCCCTCTCGCACAAGCTGCGCCACCCCTCCTCGCCGAGATATACAGCCGGCTTGTTGCCGCCATATTTCGTAACGATAGCCGATGCATTTTCGAGGTTGAACTCTATAAAGTCGCATACGGCAACAATCTCCGTGCCCTCGATGTTTGCCATGCGCTCTACTGCACGCACACCTCGAGCTCCAACACCGATAAAACCGATGCGGACTCGCCCCATAGGAGCACACCTAAACCCTATAAGACTCTTTCTGTTCATAGCAAATACAAAGGTAGAAAATAAATTCAAAACCTCCAATGTTCACTCCGTTTTTGTGCCGAAACCCGTTGTGTTATTGTTTTGCGATAAATAGTTGTTAAAATTTTTTCAAATTGCAAATATCAGTAAATCAACAATATACAAATATAAGCAAAAAATTTTTACGAAATAATTAAAATTTTTTAATAAAAAACTTGCACAGTATTAAAAAAGCCCTTATCTTTGCAGCGAAGTTTTAAGGTTCATTTTAGGTTAGTAGTTTTAGGTTGGTTGAGGAAATCGGAAGGTTGTAGCATTGGGCTACTAAGACTGCGGGAGGTGCTCTCTCGTGAGTCGAACTACCTCCGAAGACCTCATTTTTTTT
>JAZQYJ010000006.1:0-6430 GCA_045633465.1 Alistipes sp. | reverse complement strand
GTCGGTGTGGATAGTGAATGTGGTAGTGTGGCGCGTGCCAACACCAAAAGAGCGGAGAATTCCAGTAGTTCCAATAGAAATTATAGTCCCAACTGTATGGATAACCATAATGGAAATATGGCGTCCCCCAGCCATAGTACCAACCATAAGTAGGCACTACCGCAGCTCCCCACGAGCCGAACATCGAAGTTATATACTTAGGCTCCACCCATACCATATCGCCCGATACCATAACATTATAGAATGCAGGATCGTATGCCGAGGCGTAGTGGAACGCATCGGTATAACGCAAGGTATAGTACGACGAAGGCATACGATATGTTGGCGACGAGAAGCCACTCAGACGACGAGCATAGGCACTTTCGTAGCTATCGGCAAGCACCGCCTTATAGCCATCCACGCGATTCTCCGTCGCAGCTACGCCTCGCTTTGCAGCCTCTGCCTTAATCGCTGCAAGCTCACTCTCATACTGCGCCTGCTGAGCCTTTGCAAGCTCTGCCTCAGCCCGGTAACGCTTCTCTATTGCAGCTCTATCATGAACCGTATACATATCATCGGAGTAGGCCGCATTCTTCCATGCCGCGCAACTCGATAAGAGTCCGACCAAAGCGATTATTGCTACTATTGCTATGTTCTTTCTCATGACAACCCCTATTTTATATATAAAAACGATATAAACTAATCGTTTAGTACTTACAAATATACAAATTTTATTTGTAAAACATCTTGCCCGACAGATGGATGCGCAAAAAAAATGCAAATTATTGCAATAATGTGTTGCAATTAAAAAATAAATTTGTACATTTGCACCCGCAAAACGCACTGGAAAGGTGCCGGAGTGGTCGATCGGGCCGCACTCGAAATGCGGTGTACGGGCAACTGTACCGGGGGTTCGAATCCCTCTCTTTCCGCAAAAATAAAACGGAGCAAGGAGATGTCGATATTATCGGCATCTTTTTGTTTTTGCAGCACTACGCACACAAATTTATTTGTAGGGCGTAGCGATGTAAAAACGAAACCGGGTTGATTTATCAACTACTTGCGTAGTGCTGATTTTGCAAGGAGCCCGCCGGCGAGGCAAGGGAAAGACGAGCAGCGCTTGCGCTACGAAGTCAATCCCTCATCCCGTCACACAACTTTGCTGCCTTGCTTCGCTTTGTTTTCGCTCCATTCGAGGGCTTCGTTCAGTCGGTGGCGTCTCGGGCGACTTGTCTGCGTGTGGCTGTTGTTTGCTGTCGCAAATCTTTGTCTTTGTCTGATGATTATCTTTGAAAATAAATTTTCAGCCATCATCAGTCAAAGCCAACAATCTTCGATTGCAACAGTCCCACTTCGGTCACCTCTCGACTGCTGCGACCGTTCGAATCTGTTGTGGGAAGAAAGTCGGTGGTTATTAGAGTTATAGTGAGTTAGAGAAATTTTACATTTTAAGTTTCTCTTGTCTCGTTGGTTGCCCTGCACAAACCTGATGCGACAGGAATTCGACCGGCGGCAGAAGCCGAGAGCAGACCAAGCAGAAGTGAGAATGAGAGATAGGCATTAAAACCAAAGGTTTTAGAGAATAAATTAAATGGCAGCAGACAAATCTATTTGAGATGTTGCTATTTGATTTATTATCATAGTTGCGTAGCAACAATGACTATCTCGCATACGCAACCACTGCGCAGACAAGTTTGCCGAGGCGCAACAAGCTGAACGAAGCCCTCTCTTTCTGCCACAAAAAAAAGAGCAAGGTGGAAAAGTTGTGTGACGGGATGAGGGATTGACTTCGTAGCGCAAGCGCTGCTCGTCTTTCCCTTGCCTCGCCGGCGGGCTCCTTGCAAAAATCAGCACTACGCAAGGAGTTGATAAATCAACTACTTTTGTTTTCACATCACCACACCCTACAAATAAATTTGTGTGCGTAGTGCTGCAAAAACAAAAAGATGCCGATAATATCGACATCTCCTTGCTCCGTTTTTTTTGCGGAAAGAGAGGGATTCGAACCCCCGGACCCGTGAAGATCAACGGTTTTCAAGACCGCCGCATTCGACCACTCTGCCATCTTTCCGAGCGCAAAGGTACTACCTTTTTTCGATTTTGCAAAATTTTCGTCAAAAAGTTGAAATTTATATTGATATTTTCTATCTTTGTAGGTTGGAAGTGAAATATAATTTCACCACCCAACGAGTATTCGTTCTAAACTAACGCTATGAGCAGTGCAAAAAGAGCGCATCGGAACAATTTGAAAACCCAGAAAAGGGAAAAATCGGAGGCGATGATGCTATTTTTGTGCTAAGCGAGGGAACGAAAGCGCAGCATAGTGAGCCTATGTGAGCATTTCGTTATCCGAAGTGCAGTGCAAAAAGAGCGCATCGGAACGATTTTACAGAGCAAAGAGCAATAAGTATACAAACAAATAAAAAAGAAAAAGTATGGGAAGAGCATTTGAGTATCGCAAGGCGAGAAAGATGAAGAGATGGGGACACATGGCTCGTGTCTTCACAAAGATTGGCAAGGAGATTGAGATGGCGGTAAAGGCTGGTGGAGCAGACCCATCGGCAAACACTCGTCTTCGAATCCTTATGCAGAATGCTAAGGCTGAGAATATGCCTAAGGAGAATGTGGAGAGAGCAATCAAGCGTGCAACTGACAAGGATGCAGCAGACTACAAGGAGGTAATCTACGAGGGATATGGTCCTAACGGAATTGCAGTGCTTGTTGAGACAGCTACCGACAACACCAACCGTACAGTGGCTAATATCCGTATGTACTTCAATAAGTGTGGTGGTACTCTCGGAAATTCGGGCTCGGTAGGCTTCATGTTCGAGCACAAGTGCGTGTTCAAGTTCAAGGCAGAGGGCGCAGACCCAGAGGAGTTGGAGCTCGAAATGATTGACCTCGGCGTAGATGAATTCTATGTAGAGGAGGATGGTATCAATGTATATGCTCCATACGAGTCTTTTGGTGCAATCCAGAAGTGGCTCGACGACCAGGGCTACGAGATTGTATCGGGAGAGTCTGTTCGCATTCCGACCGACACCAAGGAGCTTGATGCCGAAGGTCGCGAGGCTGTCGAGAAGCTCGTTGAGAAGTTGGAGGAGGATGACGATGTGGTAAATGTTTATCACACTATGGCAGAGTCCGACTCGGAGGAGTAAAAACCTGAGAAGAATAACCTTCTAAAAAACCACAAATATGAACAACAAGTATGCATTGCCAAAGGATGGCGGTTTGATTGCCGATGAGGCTTTCAAGGACCTTACGCAGCGCTACGAAAGAATCGCAACGCGCGCTTACGAGAGTGAATATGATGGTGTGCAATATGTTGCCGACAGCATTATTGCAGCTATCAAGTCACACAATGAAGATAGACCTTTTGCACTCGGTTTAACAACAGGCAAAACCCCGATTGGCCTGTATCGCGAATTGGTGAAGCGATACAAGGCAGGAGAGGTTAGCTTTGCGAATGTTGCCGTATATAGCCTCGACGAGTTCTACCCTATCAAACCTACCGAAAAGCAGAGTCGCAACTATCGCATTCACGAGGAGTTGCTCGACCAGGTAGATATCAAGGCGGAGAATATCAACTTCCCTGACGGAACACTTCCACGCGAGGAGTTATCGGCATTCTGCACAAACTATGGCAAGGCTCACATCGACCTGATGATTATCGGCATTGGCGAGAATGGACAAGTTGGCTTCAACGAGCCCGGCTCGTACTCAAAGTCGAAGACTCGTCTTGTGCAGTTGTCGTACCAGACACGCAAAGTGCAGTCGGGTGCTTTCGGAGGCTTGGAGAACACCCCGAAGATGGCTATCACAATGGGAATTCATACCATTATGAAGGCCGAGCGCATTATCGTAATGGCGTGGGGCGAGGACAAGGCAGATATTGTTTGTCGTATTATCGAGGGAGAGGTTAGCGAGATGGTTCCTGCGTCGCAGTTGCAGGCTCACGCAAATATCGAGATGGTTATCGACGAGGGTGCTTCGTCACACCTCACTCGCGTAAAAACTCCGTGGTTAGTAGGCTCGTGCCAATGGACACCAAAGTTCACCCGCAAGGCAGTGGTTTGGTTGTGTGGCGTTGTGAATAAGCCTATTCTGAAACTCACACACAAGGATTATATCGAGAACTCGCTCGGTGAGTTGTTGGAGCAAGGTCGCACCTACGACCAAATCAACATTGATGTATTCAACGACTTACAACACACCATCACCGGTTGGCCTGGCGGTAAGCCAAATGCAGACGATTCGACTCGCCCTGTAAAATCGACTCCATTCCCAAAGAATGTATTGATTTTCTCGCCGCACCCAGACGACGATGTTATCTCGATGGGAGGTACATTCATCCGTCTTGTGGAGCAGGGACACAATGTCCATGTGGCATACGAGACTTCGGGCAATGTAGCGGTTCACGACGATGTAGTATTGCAGAATATAGATGTTGCGCACGAATTGGGCTTTGCCGACGAGTATTCAAATGTGGAGGCTATCATCAAGAGCAAGAAGCCGGGTGAGCCTGAGCCTCGCCCATTGCTCAACATTAAGGGTGCTTTGCGTCGTGCCGAGGCTCGCGCAGCGGTGCGCTCGTTCGGCTTGAATCCCGACACGCACGCACTCTTCCTCAACCTTCCGTTCTACGAGACCGGAGGCATCAGCAAGAGCCCATTCACACAGGCAGATATCGACATCGTAGCAGCTTTGTTGCGCGAGGTCAAGCCTCACCAGATTTACGCAGCAGGCGACTTGTCGGACCCACACGGAACACACCGTACCTGCATCGAGATTGTCTTGGAGGCAATCCACGAGGTAAAGAACGAGGAGTGGTTCAAGGATTGCCACTTGTGGCTCTATCGTGGAGCATGGATGGAGTGGGATTTGGGCTCTGTTGATATGGCAGTACCACTCTCGCCAAACGAGATTATCACCAAGCGTCACGCAATTTATCGCCACCTTTCGCAGAAGGATATCGTACCATTCCCGGGCGAGGACCCACGCGAATTCTGGCAGCGCAGCGAGGATAGAACCCAAAATACTGCGAAGCAATATGACGCGCTCGGCATGGCAGAATATCAGGCAATCGAGCTCTTTGTAAGAATGTTTTAACCGATAAAAATGCAAAAATATGAGACTTATTATTCAAGATAGTGCACAAACAGCAGGTCGTTGGGCAGCGGAATATATCGTGAAACGCATCAACGAAAAGGAGGCAGCAGGAGGTCGTTTTGTACTTGGTTTGCCTACCGGCTCTACCCCACTCATCACCTACGCACGACTCATCGAGTTGTACAAGGAGGGCAAGGTGTCGTTCAAGAATGTCGTAACCTTCAATATGGACGAATATGTAGGCTTGCCACAGGAGCATCCTGAGAGCTACCACTCGTTCATGTGGAACAACTTTTTCAAGCACATCGACATCAACCCCGAGAATGTAAACATCCTCAATGGCAACGCTGCCGACTTGAAGAAGGAATGTGCTGATTATGAGGCGAAAATCGTTGCAGCAGGCGGCATCGACTTATTCCTCGGAGGTATTGGCGAAGACGGACATTTGGCATTCAATGAGCCATTCTCATCACTCCAATCGCGCACTCGTGTCAAGACCTTGACCTACGACACTTTGCTCGTAAATTCTCGCTTTTTCGACAACGATGTAAACAAGGTTCCGAAGTTGGCTTTGACCGTAGGTATCGGCACCGTATTGTCGGCTAAGGAGGTTGTGATTTTGGCATTCGGACACAAGAAGGCGATGGCATTGCACCACGCAGTCGAGGGCGCATACTCTCACACTTGCACAGCCTCGGCAATCCAGACTCATCCTCACGGAATAATTATTTGCGACGAGCAGGCAACCGTCGAGTTGAAGGTCGGCACCTATCGCTACTTCAAGGATATCGAGAAGGCGAACTTATAGAAGTGCTAACCCGAAAGAATTACTCAATTTAACATACACCAAGAGGTAACTATCAAGCGGACAGGAACAAACAGCCTGTCCGCTTTTTTTTCATTTTTGACAAGCAATCTTACAATTTTGACATTTCGCCACATCGAAAATTTTTCTGCTTAACTATTGTGTTTTAGATTTTTTTTGTATATTTGCATTATATGTAGGCAAAAAATGTACAAAATCTACCTCTCTGCAACTCAGAAGGTGGAATTTTGGGTTTATAATATATTGATTATCAGGCGATTGGCGCAAAGGTGTCAAAAATGACAAAAGAAAACCGGTTGTAAAGGCAAAATTGAAAACTTGACAAAAAAGAGCAGAAAAGAGGACACCGAAGGTGAAAAAAAGAGAGAAATTTGAAAAAATTTTTACACGATTTACATATTTTTTAATCCAATTTTTACTAACACTTAAAAACAAAAGCAAGATGAAAAATTTGACAAAAATTTTCATGGCAGTTGTGGTTCTCGTAGCAGTTTCGTGTGCTACCGATCCAAC
>JAZQYJ010000005.1:0-21586 GCA_045633465.1 Alistipes sp. | reverse complement strand
GCGCCAAAGCGCTGAATGAGAGCAACAAAGCCACTACCGATATGATAACTTTTTTAACCATCTCGCCTATGCGTGCGTATAAATCGGTCAAAAATAGTGAAAATTTTTTAAATAATGATTACTTTTGTGCGAAATTTAAGTGTAAAAATAAGCCAATGGCTAATGCCTACGGACTAAAAGCCTCAAAAAGTAGGAGATTGCCACGGCTTGTACCAAGCCTCGCAATGACGATATTATACCGATTTACGATATGAAAAAGACAACCAATGCTGAGCTCGGTCGCCCTACGGTCGAGGAGTTTCGCCAGATGAAAAAGATGCCCGTAGTGGTAGTTTTGGACAATGTTCGTTCCGCCCAAAATGTGGGCGCTTTTTTCCGTACGGGCGATGCTTTTGCAGTCGAAAAAATAGCCCTTTGCGGCATCACCGCAACACCCCCTTCGAGAGAGATTCACAAGAGCTCATTGGGAGCAGAATTTTCGGTCGAATGGAGCTATTTTCCGACCACCACAGAGTGTGTGCAACAACTTAAAAATGAAGGATATACCATTGTCGCTATCGAGCAGATTGCAGAGTCGGTGATGTTGGACAAATTCGAGCCTGTTTCGGGCGAGAAATATGCCCTTGTTTTCGGCAACGAAGTGGAGGGTGTAGCACAAGAGGTTGTAGATATGTGCGACTCGGCAATCGAGATACCTCAACTCGGCACAAAACACTCGCTCAATGTTTCGGTTTCGGGCGGCGTGGTGCTGTGGAAATTTATGGAAAATCTCCACAATTAAAAATTAGTTTTTCACAATATGGGAGTGTCTAATAAGTTTTTCGACACTCCCATTTTTATCAGAAGTTGTATAACAAGAGGGATTTCAAGGCTTGCGAAGCCCGAAAAAGTGGAGTTTACTCGGCGTAAATGAGCATTTTAAGGGCAAGCGTAACGCAGAAATCACCTTGTTAGACAGCTTCATAAATTTCCAAAAGCAAAAACAACTATTTCTTTGCCTTTGCCTTCGCCTTTGCCTCCTTCTTTGCAATTCTTTTAGCAAGAGGTGCATGCGCCTTCAAATACGCTTCAACCTTCTTGATTAACTTCGAGTTAGGCTTAGCTTGCGAACTATTCCAAGACTGCAAAGCAAGAATCTTCTCTTTTACGACTTTTGCCTCTTGCGATGTCTTCATAGTCTTCAAGTTGAACATAACCTCGTTGTCCAGATCTGTAACAAATCTCTTAACCTCGCGAGGAGCCAACTTTGCAATCTCGCCACTCTTAAATCTGTTCAATAAGGTAACATCGAGAATTGCATTTACAAACTTCTCAGATGCAGCATTATCGCTATCCCAATTGAAAAGGCTGATAACTTTATAATATCCAGCAGCAGTAACGATAATACCATTACCTCCCTGCTCGTACGCCTTCTTAACAGCCTTCTCGAAGAACTTCTTGCTCATCTGACCTTGTGTACTCATAAGTACAGGAATAGTAAATGGCTTGTACAAGTTTAATGATATAATCTCGTAGTCGCCCTGCACATCCTTATCCGACAAGAAAATGCGCACCTTGCTCTTCATCTCCAACTCATCTTTGCCATCCATTCTTAAATCGTAGTTGCCTTGAAGCACCTTTGGATTGTAAATAGTGTGAGTACAAGAGGTTGCAAAAAAGATAGAACATACTGCTAATAATAATAACTTTTTCATAATGTTTTGTTTTGATAATTGAACTTCATTTAGTTTTTTGTCCGCAGAAGGTTTGGGTAGTTGTGGGCAGAGCATAAAAAGAGTGCGGACCAAATTCGTCTATTGGAAATTGAGGTCTTCGACTACCTGTGCACCCAAATATACGGAATAAAGCCCACACCAAGCTATGATGTGAGCGTCAAACTTTATTCCATGGGTGCAAATTTGAAAGTGTCGAAGTTTCAATTTCCCAAAATAAAAATTAACGCTTTTTATCTCTATATGTCCCTATTGTCTGTTATTTAACCATAGGCAAAAATCTGTTTTTTTCGTTTAACTAATCGCAAAGTTAAAAACTTATTTTTGTTTTCACAAAAGATTAGGCACATATAACGCAAAAACTCACCCATCTCCATTTGCGGGGTGTCGTTTTCGATACCCACGATTCTTGTGTGTCATTTCCATTGTGCGCCAAACATTGTTTTCAACACCCAAGTTTATATAGTAGAGTTAACATAGCTCTTCCTCTTTGCTGGGTATCGTTTTCGATACCCAAGTGAGCAGTGGTGTTTTCTTTTATTGAGTGATGCTCCCCCTCTTGATGCAGGGTATCGTTTTCGATACCCAAGTTTATATAGTAAAACTATCATAGCCCTTACTCTTTGCTGGGTATTGTTTTCGATACCTCTCCACTATTATGTATTATAATGGACTTGTAATGTACTACTATTTGCACATATTTACACAATAGGGTATCGAAAACAATACCCAGCAGTTGGAAATGTCATATTTTTTGGATACTTTTGTGATATAATACTATACAGTCATGACAAGCGAAGAATTTTTCAAGAAAGAGAATCCTATTCGGTGGTTATTTGAGCGATTTCCCGAACTAAACGCAGGACAAGTTGCAAAGGCGATGGGCATAAATGAGACTCTATTCCGCAACTATATAAATGGCTCAAAGCGACCTTCGGCAGACCGCATCGTCAATATAGAGAATTTCATACAAAAACTCGGCAAAGAACTCTCCGAAACTCACTTGTTGTAACTCGCTTGCGTGTAGGTATCAAAAACAATACCCAAGAAAAGGAGAGGATGGTTTGTCTTGTTTTGACAAAAAGTTGCTCTCATTACCGCGGGTATCGAAAACGATACCCGGCAAGGAGTGGGTGGGCAAATGGTGCTACCTCATAAACACAGATATCGAAAACGATACCCAGTAATAAAGAGGAAGAAAAACGAAGAGAGGAAAAGTGCTCACAACCCTCTCGGGTATTAAAAACGATACCCGACAAGAAGAAGGAGTAAAGAGAACCCTACTATGCAAACATGGGTATCGAAAACAATACCCAGCTGTAAAGGGGAAAGAAGAATACAAGAAATGAACTAACCTCTCTTGGGTATCGAAAACGATACCCAGCAATAGAAGGAGGGTGGAAAGAGAGAGAAAAAACTCGCCAACCACCTCCTGGGTATCGAAAACGATACCTGCATATAGTATGGAAGGGCGAAAGAAGAAGATAGCAATAAAATAAAAACATACATTTATGATTCAAGCAGAACAAATTAAAGAGCTTGTAAGGCGTCTGGATACGCTGGGGAGGTGTCTTTGACATCGAACAGAGAAGAATAGACCTCCAAAATGAGGAGGAGAAGACATTAGAGCCTAACTTTTGGGACAACCCCGAAAAGGCACAGGAGCAGTTGCGCAAGGTGGCGTCAATAAAGAGTTGGGTGGAAGGTTTTGACGAGGTAAAGAAGGCGGTAGATGAGGTGGCGTTAATGCCCGAATTTATCACCGAGGGGCTTGCCACCGAGGAGGAGGCAGAAAAAGCATACGCCCGAGCAGCCGAACTCATCGAGAAGCTCGAACTTCGCAATATGCTCTCAGGAGAGGAGGATAAGATGGGTGCCATTGTCGATATCAACGCCGGTGCTGGTGGCACGGAGGCTCTTGATTGGGCTTCGATGTTGCTCCGAATGTACACCCGTTGGTGCGAGGCGCACGGCTACAAGGTGAAGATGCTCGACTTCCAGGAGGGCGACGAAGTGGGTGTAAAGTCCTGCACAATGGAGGTGGAAGGCGACTTTGCCTACGGATACCTCAAAAGCGAAAATGGTGTGCATCGCTTGGTGCGTCTTTCGCCATTCAATGCCAACAACAAGCGACAAACAACCTTCGCTTCGGTAGCGATCACACCTGCCGTAGATGACACAATTGAGGTTGTTGTAAATCCGGCAAATATCGAGTGGGAAACCTTCCGTTCGAGTGGTGCAGGAGGTCAGAATGTAAACAAGGTCGAGACAGCAGCACGACTCCGCTACCACTTCAAGGACGAGCAGACGGGTGAGGAGATTTCGTATGTGATTGAAAATCAAGAAACCCGTTCGCAGTTGATGAATAAGGAGAATGCAATGCGCATTTTGCGCTCGAAACTCTATCAGTACGAACTCGAAAAGCGCCGTGCCACACAGCAGGCAATCGAGGCGGACAAGAAGAAGATTGAGTGGGGCTCGCAAATTCGCTCGTATGTGCTTGATGATAGGCGAGTTAAAGACCACCGCACAGGTTTCCAAACTACCGATTGCGATGGCGTACTTGATGGCGATTTAGACGGATTTATCAAGGCATACCTAATGGAAAGTTAAAAGTTAAAATTAGAAATATGAAGAGATCTCTACTACTATTTTCGGCACTATTGACGCTGTTTTGCGTGGCAACATCGTCGGTCAAGGCGCAGTCGCCGTACAAAAATGCCATAAAAATCACATTCTTATCGTGGTTTAGTGGAAGTACTAAAATTTCGTACGAAAGAGCATTCCCCGAGTGCAAGCAGAGTGGCGAAATCTGCGCAAGTATGATTGGCGCAGGTTACGACAAGTACAAGAACGACCCTCTTGGCTTTACGGTGCGCTATGGTCACAAATTTTTCCTGGCTGGTTACAAGGAGGATAGACCTATGATGGGCTTTTATCTCCGTCCCGAGGTGATGTATTCGCACTATGATTACACCTCCAAGGCAACGAAAGCTCGCACACCTTCCCGTATGGGTGCTATAATGGGAACTATCGGATATCAATATTGTATCAAGCGATTTATAGCCGATGCGTGGGTTGGTGGAGGTTACTGCTTCGGCAAAACTGCCGAGACAGGCTACTACCACGGTTTTCAGACCTTTGAATGGCTGGGCAAACATAGCGACAACATAGCCCTCAGTTTCAGCATTCGTGTCGGAGTACTTTTTTAGTTGAGTGTGGAAAGTTAAGAGTGGAGAGATAATTATCATAATAAAAACAAAAAAAAACTCTCAACTCTCAACTCTCAACTCTCAACTTTTTCTTATCTTTGCACCGATGATTGATAGAGATACCGTAGATAAAATCTATGCCGCGGCAGATATTGTCGAGGTGATAAACGACTATGTTACACTCAAAAAGAAGGGTGTAAACTATCAGGCGTGTTGTCCATTCCACAACGAAAAGACGCCTTCGTTTGTCGTTTCTCCATCGAAAGGGCTCTACAAGTGTTTCGGTTGCGGCAAAGGCGGCAATGCCGTATCGTTTGTCAAAGAGCACGAGAATATCAGCTATGTCGAGGCGCTGAAAATCGTTGCCAAGAAGTACGGCATCGAGGTCAAGGAGCGCGAGGAGACCGAAGAGGATAAAATCCGCAACAACAACCGCGAGAGTATGTTTATGCTCAACTCGTGGGCGTCGGACTACTTCACAAATACGCTTCACAACACTGACGAAGGCATAAGCGTGGGATTGAGCTACTTCCGTCAGGCTCGTGGCTTCTCGGAGAGCACAATCAAGAAATTCGGACTCGGTTTTTGCCCTTCGGGTGGCGACAAGATGACGCAAGATGCCTTGCGCGCCGGCTACAAGGAGGAGTTCTTGCTCTCGACGGGTCTTACCCTCAAACGCGAGGAGGATGGTCGCATCTATGACCGCTTCCGTGAGCGAGTGATGTTCCCTATACACAACGTGTCGGGTCGCATCGTGGCATTCGGAGGTCGTACGCTCCGCACCGACAAGAAAGTTGCCAAGTATCAGAACTCGCCAGAAAGCGAAATTTACAGCAAGAAGAACGAGATTTATGGCTTGTTCTTCGCCAAGAAGGCAATTCAGCAGCAGAACTACGCCATTATGGTCGAGGGTTATACCGATGTAATCTCGATGCACCAATCGGGCGTAGAGAATGTTGTGGCATCGTCGGGAACATCGCTTACGACCGAGCAGATACGCCTTTTGGCTCGCTTTACCAAGAATATAACCGTAATGTACGATGGCGACTCGGCAGGACAACACGCCTCGTTACGCGGTATAGATATGATTTTGAAAGAGGGATTGAATGTTCGCGTAGTGCTTCTGCCTGTTGAGCACGACCCCGATTCGTTTGCTCGCTCCCACTCTGCCGAGGAGGTGCGCGAGTACATAAAGCAGAATAGCCAGGACTTTATCTCCTACAAGGCGAAGTTGTTGCTTGCCGATGCAGGCGAGGACCCGATAAAGCGTAGCGAGGTAGTACGAGATATTGTGCAGTCAATAGCCGAGATTCCCGATTCTATTCAGCGTTCATTCTTCATCAAGGAGTGTGCTCAGTTGATGTCGATGAGTGAGGATATTCTTGTTACCGAGGTTGCCAAACGACGAGTAAATTCGTTGGGCGACAGGGAGGCAAGCGAATTTATTCAGCGTGAAGGTCGTCGCTATTGGAAAAACCGAGAGGAGACTCCGCAAAGCGAGGAGAATCTTATAATAGGCAATCTCAACATCGGCAGTAGTTTGGAGGCGATAGAGAGGGAGTTGATATACTATCTGGTCGTACACGGAGCGAAAAATTACGAGTTCCGCGAGGGGCGCAAGATTATTCCGATGAATGTTGCCGAGACAATTCTCGACGAGATGGAGGTGGATAGTATGCGTTTTCACAACGAGGCATACAACAAGATTTACGACCTATATATTGCTGCCCACAAGGTAGGGCGTATCCTTATGCCCGATGAACTGACTGCTCACAGCGACATAGAGGTTTGCGATGCTGCTACCGACCTACTATTTATTGATGACCAATACGCCATGAGCGAAATTTGGACCAAGAAGGATGTTCATACCACCACCGAGTCGGAGGTGTTGGGCAAAGGAGTGCCAAAGGCGATGCAGTTGTTTAAGACAAAGGTTGTAACGGGAATGTTGGCAGAGTTGCAAGCTCGATTGGCAGACGAAAACATCAGCGAAGAGGAGCAGTTGGAGATAGCGTCCGAGATGGCACGACTCAACCGTCTAAAAGTAATGCTGGCGAGAAAGACAAACCGATTGACAATATAGTATATCTTCACACAATCGAAGAGAGCGAGGTTAATCCTCGCTCTCTTCGATTTTTAGGCGTTTGGCGGTTTTGACACCCAACTCCTTGATGCCCTCAACTCGGGAGAGCAGATTGCCTTTACCGCTCGACAACTTTTTATACGCCTCCTCATACACTGCATTTGCCTTGTCGAGGTGTTTGCCTATATCCTCCAAGTCACCGACAAAACCTACAAACTTGTCGTACAACTTACCTGTCTCGTCGGCAATTTTCAAAGCGTTCTTTGTCTGCTTATCCCTAATCCAGAGTTGGTACATCAGTTTCAGCACCGAGATAAGGTGCGTAGGGCTAATTATCACAATATGACGCTGATAGGCACTCTCCCACAAATCCTTGTCGGCATTCAACGCAGCCAAGTAGGCACCTTCGTTCGGCACGAACATCATTACAAAGTCTGCCGCATTCTGCACATACTTCGGATACTCCTTGCGAGCCAATTCGTCAATATGCTGTTTCACCGAGCGCAAGTGTGCTGCCAATGCCGCAGGCTGCTCCTCCGCCGAGGCATTCACATAGTCGGTATATGCCGTAAGCGACACCTTCGAGTCAATCACAAGGCTTTTGCCCTCCGGAAGATAGAACACCGCATCAGGGCGCAACTGTCCGCCATCTTCACTCTTAATTTTCGAGCCATCTTCGTTCTCAGTAGCCTGCAAAACATAGTTTGTACCCTCCTCCAAGCCCGACTTTTCGAGCAACTGTTTGAGAAGCATCTCGCCCCAATCACCCTGCACCTTCGAGTTGCCTTTGAGAGCCATTGTCAGCTCCTTCGCCTCACGACCAATCGTAGTGTTCAGGTCGGTCAAATCCTTAACCTGCTCTTTCAACGACTTAACCTGACTCATCTCGTCGATATAGCAGTCATTGATGGTCTTTTTAAGGCTTTCGAGGTCACTCTTGAATGGCGTCAAAATCTCGCCAAGTTGAGTGCGGTTGCTCTCGCGCATAACCTTCGACTTCTCGTCGAAAATCGACATCGCAATCTCGCGAAAAGCACGCTCGGACTCCACACGAAGGTTTTTGCGTTCCTCTGCCTGCTGGCGTAATTGCTCCTCCAAGCGGGCATTATCGGTACGCAATAAAGTGTTCTCGGTACGGCTCTCCACCAACTCCGACTTCGTTTGCTCCACCTCGGCTTGCTTTTGGGCAAGCAATGTTTCGGCTGCGACACTGCGAGTACGAGCCGCAAAATATCCACATACGGCACCCACACCAAGTGCCACTACTGCAACTGCAAAGATTATAATTGTCTGCATAGGGTTATCATTTTGTTACAAAGGTAACAAAAAACGGAAAACGGAAAGCGGAAAACGGAAAACTTTTTAATCAGATTTGAGAAATTAGAGAGATTAGAGGAAAGGAAGAGGTCGCAAATTCACTAAATTCCTTAAATTCACTAAATTCGCTAAACTCCCCACGACACAAATTTCTTTTCAGCCACCCTCGACTTAAACCACTCGTGCGCTTGCAGGGAATAATTTTAAGGGTGCAGTTGCAACGCTATCAAAGAAAATGAGATGGGCGCATACTAAGCGTATGTAACCATCTCATTTTTTTGAAGATAAGGAAGCAAATGCCCCTTAAAATTATTCCTCGTCGCCTGGTACGAGAATACGACCACAATACTCGCACACGATAAGCTTCTTACCAAGGCGAATATCTGCCTGACGCTGTGGTGGGATACGGTTGAAGCACCCAGAGCAAGCATCACGCTTTACGGTTACAACAGCCAATCCATTGCGAACCTTCGAGCGGATACGACGGTAAGCCGAGAGAATACGCTCGTCAATCTTTGCCATAGCAACACTTGCCTTTGCTGTCAAATCCTTAACCTCGTCAGCGGTCTCACTCTCGATTGAGTCGAGCTCCTGACGCTTAACATCGAGGTCAGCCTTGCGCTCGTTAAGTTCTGTCTCGGTACTCTCTACCGAAGCCTTCTTTGTCTTACTTGCAGCAGCATACTCCTTCAAACGCTTCTCTGCAAGGGTGATTTCGAGCAACTGATACTCAATCTCCTTCTCCAACGATTCGTACTCACGATTGTTGCGAACATTGTTCTGCTGCTCCTTGTAACGAGCGATGAGGGCGTTAGCCTCCTCAATCTCGCGCTGGCGCTGCTTGGTAAGCGATGCCAACTCCTCAATCTCGCGATTGATATTGTCGAGGCGAGTATTCAAACCTGCAACGGTATCCTCCAAATCCTGAACCTCCAAAGGCAACTCACCCTTAACCTTGTTGATTTCGTCAATCTGCGAGTCAATTTTCTGCAACTCATAGAGTGCAACGATCTTCTCATACATTGAGTAATCTACCTCTGCTGTCTTTTTCTTTGTAGCCATATATCTTAGATTTATCTTTATCTTACTCTCGAAATTCTCAGTCCAAAAGCCCTAATCATCTACACATCAACCATTTACACAAAATAGTGCACCGGATTTTTCGACTGAGCGCTCTTGTGGAGCGCAAAGTTAATAAAAATTTTTGATAAAATATCAAATAAAATCGCAATTGCGCAAAATTCACTCTCAAAATGTCCCATATCCACAACGACAAAGTGGGAGTCAGGGGCATAAAAATCGTTATATTTGAGGTCTGCCGTAAGATAAATATCGCAATCGGAAGCCTTTGCCTCTTTCATCAGCGAAGCACCCGCTCCGGTGCAAATTGCAACGCGCTTAACCTCACGGTCAAGCAACACGCTATGTCGCAGAGCCTCAACCGAAAAGGTCTGTTTAACGGTTGCCAAAAAGGCTGTTTCGCTCATTGACTCCGAGAGTGTGCCGACAACGCCAAATCCGGCACCCTCGACAGTTGGTTGCAACACCTCCATATTCTGCAAACCGAGCATCTCGCCCACGCGCCAGCTCATACCATTTGGCGCAGAATCGAGGTTGGTATGACAAGCGTAAAGTGCTATATTATTGCGAATTGCCAACTCCACACAACGCTCCACCACCGACGCCGAATTGAGGCGTTTCAATGGATGAAAAATTATCGGGTGATGCGTAATAATAAGCCCACAGCCCTTCTCTATCGCCTCCTCGATAACCGCCTCGGTTACATCTACGGCAAGCAAAACGCCGCCCTGCAACTCGTCGTCAAGGCGACCAACCACCAAACCCGAATTATCGTAGGACTCCTGCAACGAGAGTGGTGCAAACTCCTCGATTGGAGCGATTATATCTCTTATCTTCATCATCTTTCGTTTTAGAATAGAGTCTGTTCATAGAATGGGAATAGTGGTCTTTCGACAACACCCTCCTCGCCTATCAATTTGCGGCGTGGAGTGCGCTTTTTCTTCTGCACAGGCTCCGACGACTTCTCCTCAGACGAAGTTGCAGACTTCGCAGTCGCAACCTCCTCGATTGACTCCTCCTCGCCAATACTCTCACGCATCTCGACAAGCATCGAGCGCAACGACTGCAACTGCTCCAACAACTCGATATCCGAATCCTTCTCCTCCGCTTCAATATTGCGCTTACGCATCGCCTTCTGAGCACCTTCGATGGTCATCTTCTTCTCTTTCAAGAGGTGATGAATGCGCTTCAAACGCTCAACATCTTGTTGCGAAAAGAGGCGATTACCCTTAGCATTACGCTTTGGTCGCAAGCAACTGAATTGCGAACACCAATAACGAATCAGAGATGCCTCGACATCGAACATCTCGGTAACCTCGCCCATAGTGTAGTAAAGCTTCTCTACCATATCTTCTACATATTCATAATTTTCAACGAATTGGGATAGAGATTATTACATCTCGCACCCACCTTTTTCACAAAGCCTAACGCCCTGCCTTTGTGTGTAAGAAGGTTTATTCCCTCTGCCATATCTCCGACTGCAATATCCTTTTTGCGAAGATAGTCCAGCGCCCTTAACTCATCAACCTCCTCAACGGCAACAGCCTTACGCTCAAAGCCTACAAACTGCGACAATGCCCAATCGGGTTTCAACTTACCCTTAAAAATCTGCCCCATAGCTATACCTGAGTATATTGCCGTCAGGTTTTCGGACAACGCCTGCACCGCCTTGAATTGCTCGACACGATAGGCATAAATCGTATCGACAACCTCTGCAAAGGTGTAATTATCGGCATCTTTCAGCCACTTAGCCAACTCCTTACGAGCGGTTTTATCAACATCTTGCATTACCCTCTTGCGAGCCTTAGGAGTGCGTTGTGTGGTCGGCTCTGCCTTTCGCGCCACCGCCACAAACAGACCTTCGCTATCGGTCTTGTGTGGGAAAAAACGGAATGTCTGAAATGCTCCAACCTCACCCCTTACAATACCCCACTTCTCGTCTATTTCGACTCTCTGTGCCGATTCAAACACATCACCGACCTCCTCAATAAAGGTATGCAAAACGCCCTCATCTTCATCTTCATTGAAGGTACAGGTGCTATAAATGAATAGACCTCCATCTTTGAGTGATTGCCACGCCTCACGCACAATCGAGAGTTGTCGTGTGGCGCACATCTTCACAGCATCCTCGCTCCAATCCGTACGGGCAACCTCCTCCTTGCGGAACATTCCTTCACCTGAGCAAGGTGCGTCGACCGCTACCAAATCGAACCAGCCCTCGAACTGTGCCAAGTGCTCGGGAGCATTGTTGGTAACCAAGACATTTCCAAAGCCCCACTTGCGTACATTGTCAGCCAAGATATTTGCACGCGAGCGCACATACTCATTCGCCACAACCAACCCCTCAACACCCACGGCAGTCGAGTAGATTGTTGTCTTACCACCAGGCGCAGAACACATATCAAGCACACGCTTACCCTGCAACTCTTCGCCGGCAATTATGTGGTCTATAAACTGCGATGCAGCCTCCTGAACATAGTAGGCTCCGGCGTGAAATGCCGTATCGAGGGTAAACGATGGTCGCTCCTTTAACTTGCGACCATTCTTGCTCCACGCTATCGCCTCTCCTTCACGCCACACGCCATCCTCGCCACATTTGGCAGGGTTAAGACGCATAGACACGGGCGACACCGAGTCGAGAGCCTCGAAAAGGCGCTCTGCCTCCTCTGCCCCCAACTGCTTACGCATACGCTCCGTAAAGGCAATAGGTAGTTGCGTATTCATTGGTTTCTACTTCTTCGAAGCCTTAATTGCATCAAGACGCTCGTAGAGAGCCTCCAAGACCTTTACATTCTCCACAAAGTCCTCAGTATCCTTATCAATAACGAACACCTCTCCCTTGTAGTGATTCTCAATCCAATCATTATAGCGATTGTTCAGGCGGTCGAGATAACCAACCTCGATATTCTGCTCGTAGTCGCGACCACGCTTGCAAATCTGCTTCACAAGAGTCGGAACACTCGCCTTCAAATAGATGAGAAGGTCGGGCTGAGGAATAAGGTTGGTCGAGATATCAAACAACTTCATATAAGTACCGAAGTCGCGCGACGACATCGACCCCATCTGATGAAGGTTACCAGCAAAGATGTGGGCATCTTCATAGATGGTACGGTCTTGAAAAATATCTTGCGAGCCATCTGCCAACATATCCATAGTCTGACGGATGCGGCTTGCAAGGAAATGCACTTGGAATTGGAATGCCCAACGATTCATATCCTCGTAGAAGTCGTTGATATAAGGATTGTCGATATCCTCATAATAGGCCTTTGCGCCATAGTGTTTGGTCAAAATCTCGGTCAAGGTAGTCTTACCACTGCCGATATTTCCTGCAATTGCTATATACATAGGTTACTTATTTATTATTTTGTTTTCTAAAACTAATTGAAAAACTCTCCGACCTTAGCTATTGCCGATGGCATTGCAAAGACCACTACACGGTCGTATGCCGCAATCTCAGTCTTGCCCGATGCAATAAAGACCTTATCGCCTCGCACAATACCACCGATTGTTACATCGCTCGGCAAGCCCAAGTTCTTAATCGGAGCCTTTGTGGCAGGCGAGTTAGGCTTAACGATAAACTCCAAAACCTCGGCATCACTACCCGTAAGGCACTTTATCGCCAACACATCGGTAGACATCGTAAATCGGAAGATGTTTGATGCCGAAACCATCTTCTTGTTGATTATGGTATCAACACCCACACTATCCGCCAAGTTTATGTAGTTGAGATTTTCGACCTCGGCAATAACCTTCTTAACACCCATACGCTTTGCCAACATCGCAGTCAGGATATTGGTCTCGCTACGACCTGTAACGGCAACAAAAGCGTCCATATTCGAGAGCCCCTCCTCCATCATCGCCTCGGTATTTCTTCCATCTTCATTGATAATCAAGGTCTTTTCGAGTTGCTCCGCCAAGCGATATGCCTTATCCGAATTGTAGTCAATAAGCTTAATATTCACATCCTCCTGCATAGCCTGCGCAATCTGCACTCCAATACGCGAGCCACCAAGAACCATCATATTTTTGATATCGACATTACCCTGTCCGGACAACGCCATAATTTCGCCCACCGAGTCGTGACGAGCAATGATATAGACCATATCCCCGACCATATAGGAGTCTGTTCCATGCGGAATAAGGGTTTTACCCTCACGCGAAATTGCCACGGTACGATATAACGCATCCTCTTCCACCGAGAAACTCGACAACTCACGACCAACAAGTGGCGAGGTTGGCTCCAAGCGGAATACAACCAACGACAAGCGTCCGCCCGAAAAATCGACAAACTCTGTGGTCGAGGTGTGACCAAGCAGTGTAATAACCTCCTCGGCGGCAATCTTCTCGGGATAGAACATATAGTCGATGCCCATATTTATAAACATCTCCTTGTTGTTCGGTTCGAGATACTCGTTATTGTCGATTCGTGCAATAGCCTTCTTTGCTCCGAGCTGCTTTGCCATAATAGCCGAGAGAATATTGGTATTCTCCACGGGATGTACCGCAATAAAGAGGTCACACTTTCGCACCGACGCCTTACGCAGCACGGCAAAGGTGGTCGAATCGCCCTCAACAGTAATAACATCGGCAAGGCTTGCCACCTCCGCCAACGCCTTTGGCTCGGCATCTATGACGGTAATATCGTGTCCGTTACCACTCAACATCTTAGCCAAGTGGCTACCCATCTCTCCGACACCTGCAATAACAATTTTCATAGTCTGTTTTCTCTATTTGCGCACTATATACGCAATTTAATTTACAAATGTAAATAAAAAATTGATAATTGACAATTGATAAGTGATAATTAAAGGAAATTTTTATATAAAATGGTGTAAAAGACCGATAATCAACAAGAAATAAGGGCGACACCAAGCAAGTGTCGCCCTTATTCTCTATTATAGCTACGATTTAGAAATAACCGACTGTCAAATCCTTTACATTAGCCTTCTCCTGAACAGCCCACATTGCACGGCGCGATGCCATAGACTCAGCAGCAGCCTGTGCCTTAACACGCTCTGCCTCTACGGTCTGCTTCTCATCTACTGCAACCTCATCAACAACTACGGCATATACACCGCTATTGCCCTCAACGAGTGGAAGAAGCTTGCCTGTCTCGGCTGCAACCACTGCGCCAAGTACGCGTGGCTCAACGCCCAAGCCCTTAACATAGTATGCCGAAGACTTAGCGTCAGAGAACTCCTCAACCTTAGCCTCTGCATTTGCAGCAATCTCCTCCAAAGTTGCGCCCTGCATCTTCTCCTTCAACACAGCAGCCTTCTTCTGACGGAGCAAGGTATTCTTAATCTGCGATGAAACCTTATCGAGCGACTTATACTCTGCATCATCAATTGCTGTAACAACCGCTACAACATAGCCATCGTCGAGCTTGATGAGATCCGAAACCTCGCCAACCTTCGCATCGTTAGCCCAACGAACAACCTCCAACGAGTTGCTCAAACCCGGAACATTGCGACTACCCTGCTCAACATTCATTGTCGAAGTAGCAATCGAAGCAGCAGCCTCGTTGAACTTCTCAACCGAACCCTTAGCATTTACTGCGAAAAGGCTTGCATCCTTGTGGATAGAACGCTGTGTCTCCTGCGAAGCCTCAACAGGATAGGTCAAGGTTGCAAGACGATAGTGACGAGTTACAGCACCGGTCGAAAGCACCTTGAAAATCTGAATTGAGTTGCCGAAAGCAACCTTAATAACTGCACCCTTCTTTGCCGAAGCAAAAGCATCTGCCAACTCGGTAGAGAGAGTCGAGTAAGCAACCTTACCGATTACACCGCCATCAGCTGCGGTCTCTGCAACAGAGTATTTCGAAGCCAAAGCTGCAAAATCTGCACCTCTCTTGCTTGCTACTGTATAGAGGCTATCTGCCAATTTTGTATCCAAGTACGAAATCACGATATGCTGCAACTCAATCGAATCTGGCACATTGCGACTCTCGAAGACACGCGAAGCGTACCACTCGTCGCCCTGCAACTCAGGACCAAATGTCTTACCAGCACGAAGAGCCTTAGCCTCATCCGAAGCAAGCGACTTTGCTGCAACAAATGTAGTAGCCAACGAAGCATGAGCCTGCTCACGAACATAAGCCTTCAAGTTCTTAGTCTTAGCAAAAATATTTGCGTTACTCTTTGCCGTCTCCTCAACAGCCTTCTTGTCAGCCTCGGTTGGCTCGACTTCGAAGTGTGCATAGGTGATTGTACGATAAGGAGTCTGCTTGTACTGCGACTTATGAGCCTTGTAGTACTTCTTGATATCGCGCTTCGACACCTTTACAAGCGAGTCGGCAACAGACGAATACTTGCAAGCAACAAAGTGTCCCTTGTAGGTATTATTCTCAGCTACAACGCCCTTGTTCAAAGTGAGAGCATTTGCGTATGCACCGCTACGCACCAAATCCATATACTTGCTCGATGCGCGCTCAATACGAGCCTGCTTATCAATCAAGTTCCAAATGCGCTGCATCTCAACATTACCCTCAGCCTGTGCGAGGAACTCTGTTACGGCAGCAACATCGTACAAACCTGTACGAGGGTCTGCGAATACGCTGCTATAAACGCCCGACGCAACAGCACCCTGCAACATAGCCTTACGCTCTGCCGGAGCAACCGTCAAGCCCAACTTCTCGAAGCCTGGCACAAACACATGGTCTGCCAAGAGCGACTGCCAAGCCATCGAAATAGCCTGAGCCGACTGGTCATAGTCGAAATTATCACCACCCATCTGGGTCTTAACATCCTCGTAAGCAGCAACAAACTCCGAATAGTGAATCTCATCGCCATTTACCTCACCAACTTCCGGATCATTTCCAGAAAATCCCATCTCTGTCTTCAACGAGAAGATGAACGCCACAAGCGCACCGCCGATAATAACCGACAACAATACGCCGAATTGGGTTCTTAAAGTGTTCAAACTTAACATATTACCTATTTTTTAATTATTTAATTTGTCGTTTAACTTTCAAAGATAATTATTTTATTTCGATTTCCGTCTTTTTTTTTCGTTTTTTTATCTTTACGAGTTATTTTTCCCGGCTTTCTCTACGCGCGCCAGTTCTATTCGCGAGCGCGTTGTACGCAAAATCTTTATGCGCATACCATCGAACTCCATCACCGTTCCCGCCGTAGGCAACTCCTCGTAACGAGAGATAATATATCCTGCCAAGGTGTCATACTCCTCACTTTCGGGAATATTTAACTCATACTTATCATTCAAGTATTCAACCTCCAAGCGACACGAAAAGACAAATTCTCGCTCCGAAATACGCTTCTCGACCATATCGGGCTTATCGTGCTCATCCTCAATCTCTCCGAAAATCTGCTCTAACACATCTTCCAACGAGATAATTCCCGCCGTACCGCCAAACTCGTCAATGACAACGGCGATACTGCTCTTATTCTTCGTAAATTGCGTAAGCAAATCTTGCAATGGCAGAGTTTCAGCCACATAATCGACCTTTATCAACGCCTCCTCGATGCTCTTCGGATTCTCGAAAAGGCTCTTCGAATTGACATAGCCAATGATATTATCTATCGAATCACGCCAAACGAAAATTCGGGAGTACATCGTTTCGACAAATCGTTCGGTTAGCTTCGCCATTGTACAATCGTCGATATCCACCGCCTCGACATCCACACGCGAGACCATCGCATCGCGAACTCGCAAATCGGCAAAATCCAACGCATTCTGGAACATCTTGATATCGTTATCCGATTCGGTTGCCGACTCTGCCGAATTGTTATTTTCGAGTAGGCTCTCCAAGTCGCTACGGTCAAACTCCACATCTCGCTCCACTCCATTCGCCTTGCGACCTACCAATCGCAACATTCCATACGACAAGAGTGTTGTGGCACGAGTTATCGGATAGAGCAAAATGTAGAAGAGATACATCACCGGTGAGAGATAGCGATAGAAGAAATTAGGGTTACTTCTAAACACCGACTTTGGCAAATACTCGCCCAAGAAGATGATTATAATGGTTGGAATAATGGTTTCAAGAAGTATTGAGCCCTCTTGCACCGACACCCAGCCGAGAGAACGAGCAATCTCGCGCAGCACCACCGATAGGCACATCGAGTAGATGACAAGTGCGATATTATTACCAACAAGGATTGTGGATATATATTGCCCCTGATGACGCGAAAACAGACCTGCGACATAGTCGAACATTCGGCTCTGCTTGCGGTCTATTTCAAGGCGCAGACGATTCTTGTTCAGGAATGCAATCTCCATTCCTGAAAAGAAGGCCGACAACACCAGAGTTATCGCCACAAACACAACCGACACATATATATTGTCCATAAGCACTAACGGATAGAGGACTATGACACCCTTCGTCTGGACTGCATTGTAGCAGGTGCGTGATTACGCTTTGACTCTAACGATTGAGGTTTAGGGCGTTTTGGCTGTGGCTTTTTAACAGGTTTCGATTGTGGCTTTTGTTGTTTCACTGTCGATTTCTCCGCCTCTACGCTCTTATTCTCTTTACCATTTACACTCTTCTTGTTCTCCGCCTTGTCATCATCCTTGGCATCGTTGCGAAGCTGCTCTGTATCAACCTGCATACGCCCCTTCCAACGGCGAAAACGAGGCTCGTTCATCTCCTCATCAGATTCAAAGCCCTCTCCTACAACTTCGTCTGTTTCGGTCACAAGTTTGGTATCGACATTTGAGTATATACGCTTGGTTATCGAGTTCCAAAAGAGTTGCTGTGTATAAAGGCGTGTGCCGTCGTGCTTGGTAATTACAACATCACCTTTTGCCTCCCACAATTTTCGATTTTCGTAGTATATAGCGTAGTTTGCCACCAATACCGCATTGACCGTCGTAAGCGAATCGTCTTGATAGGTTGTAATCGAGATGCCCTTGCGGAACTCACGATATGGGTCACGGCCCAATGTGTAGCCTTCGAGCAGAGGAGTCTTAAAGAGATAGGACTTGCGTCCATTCTCCGACATGATGATTGTGAGATTTTCGCTCTCCTCCGTCTTGATGGCATCGAGCGACTCCTCCGTCGCATTCTGTTTGGACTTGCAAGAGAATAGCAAGATAGCACTTCCCATTAAAAGAAGTGCTACCATTCCCACTCTATGTAGCCCGAATGACATACTTTATATATTATATGGTATATCCTATTACCGCACTATTGCGCACGATAGCGAACCTTTGTAGTCAAACCCTTTGCCAAGCCGCAACCAACAGTATAGGTTGCACCCTCCTTCAACTCTGCGAAGAAGCACTCCTCGGCAGTTGGGAATACCGAACGATAGCTATTTGCGAGGTTCTTGGCATTTGCAGCAACCGCAGCATCGGTAACCTCCAACAATGGAATAGCCTTCTGTACAAGGTCGTATGCAACCCAATACACCGAGTGCTTCGCCAACTCGGTCGAGCAATCCTTCGAGCCAGCAACATAGCACTGAGCCAAGAAGTAGAGAGCCAAGCCGTCGTCGTCTGTTTCGTCGATATTGATAGACTCATTAAATGCCTTAACAGCCTCTGCATAGTCGTTTGCGGTCATTTCGAGGATACCGATACGAGCCAATAACTTCTCGCGCTCGTCGGCAACACTCTCCTTCGCCAACGCCTCACGCAGATAGCGGTTTGCCTTTGCAAAGTCCTTCTTATTCTGGAAAATCTGAGCCAACAACATCGCAATGCTCGACTGTGGATTAACACCATAGTACATCTCGCCAACCGAGAGGTAGAAGTCGCTCTCGCAGTTTGCCTTTGTCATCAGCTGGAATACATGCGAGAGAAGTTTCTCGTCGCTTGGCGTTGCAGCAATCTTAGGCTCGAAAATCTTTTGCAAATTCTCGCACGATGCAGCACCGCTTGCACCAAAGCTTGCCTCAAACTGATTCTTAAACTCTGCTTGTGTAGCATCGAGGTTTGCAAAGTACTTCGAATTCTCCTCGTATGCATTAACGATAGTCATAGCATCCACAACATCGTTTGTGTAGTCATCGCACAAATTCTTGAAGTAGATTGCCACCAACTCAGGATCTGCCGTACCATTAGCCTCAACCTGTGCTGCAATAGCTATCTCAAAATCCTTGCGGATACCCTCGCGGTCACTTTCACGATAGGTCAAGTGCTCACGAGCCTTGCGGTCGAGAATATACGCCTTACCGCGCTTTGGATGTGCCCCGAAGTGCTCCAAGCGAATATCGTAGAGAAGTAGCAACGAATCCACATATCCGTTCTTCTCTGCCAATGAACGAGCTCGGTTAATCTTCTGCTTGTAGAGCTTAATACCATTTGCGTAGGTATTCTCCGATGCAGCAGGACAGTTCTGCAACAACTGCTGCAAATACTTTGCTGCCTGGTTGAAGTTACGATTTGCCAACTCCTCCTTCAAGAAGGTGCTTGCCAAAATGTTCTCCTTGCGCTGCTCGGGAGTCTCTCCCCACTTAGCATACTGCGGATCGCTGAAATCCTGCGCCGAGGCACTGCCTGCAACGAGCGCAAATGCCAAACCGATAAATAATTTTACTGCTTTCATTTGTAATGTCATTTTATTTGTTGTTTCAATTTTTAGTCGTACTTAGGTCTTACAAACCAATAATCCTCGCCAAAGAGTGAGAAGCCAAGTCCCACCTTGAAGTAGTCTTGACGAATCATACCAATCTTTGGAGATGTGTTCATCAGGGCATGCGAACCACGAAGGCCATACTCCAACGACACATCTATACTCGATGTACCCATAAATTTGAGAGGGAAGCCAAAGCCCGCAGTAACGGCATATTGCGGTACGCCTTGTCCGTTATATGCCTGATAATAATTACTGTAACGAAATCCCACACGATAGGATACTCGGTTGAAATAATTTCGTACATCAAAGCGGTTTGGAGTATAGGAAAATCCCACCTTTGCCGTATGTGTATCGACATATTTCACGGTCATATTGTTATTGACCTGCTCCTCGAACCTACCCTTATTACCACTGCCCCACGCCTGGAACTCATACTCCACCGCCGCCATAAACTTCGGATTCTGATACATTGCACCCGCCTTTACGCTATGCGGCAACTGCATCTGCGATATTCCGTTCTCACGAACAACCTCTGTTTCGTAGCTATTGTTCAGCACCAACTTCTTTGTAACCTGCGGTCGCAAGCCTCCACCATAGTCGTAAGTTGCACCAAATGTCAATAGGTGTTTATCATTAGAGATGGCATTCCACTGCAAACCGACCTGAAATTTGAAGTTAGAGATAGCATACTCGTCATTGCCCATAACCGAGAGATAAGAGCCACTACCAACAACATTATTTACAACCTCCGAAGTGTAGCTATGCGAAATCTTGCCCCAATAGTACTTTGCAGCCACACCGAACGAGAAGTTCTTGAAAGGCTCCCAACCGATACCGAGCTTCACCTCCGTAACATCGCCATCGCCCGAGTAGGTATAAGCCGCAGCACCCACATTTCCGGCAATCTCATCACTCTGGTCGAGGAACGACATCTTATAGCCTACGCTACTATACGGCATAAGGCTCAAACCCATACCCAAGCCTTTTGCTAACGGAAACTGAATTGCTATCTCGTGGATATTGACCGAGTTCTTACCATTCTTTGCCGTGGTATAGCTCTCGCCCGTATATTGACGCTGGGCATTCTGCAAAAAGTTACCCTCGATACCGACACTGAACAGAAAGCTCTTCTGCATCGTTGCACTATAACCGGCAGGGTTGAGCATACTCGGCATCTGAGTAGAACGCCAAGCAACGCCCACGCCACCCATAGCGCGCATCTGCGTTGTGCCGATAGTCTGCAACTCGCCAATACCGAACATCGTGTATGGCGAATATGCCGTAACAGCCGCACCGCCTTGTGCCGATGCCTTGCCTACGCAAAACATCGCCACCGCCATTGCAACCACTGCAACCTGCAAAAAGTTATATATTGTTTTTCGATACATTATACTCCAAAATACGATTCAATCCCGTAAACATAAGTTTACGAGGTGCAAATATCGCACTTTTAATTCGATTAACAAAACTTTCGGCGTCGCCACCGCAAAAAATTATGCTTTTTTTGTTGTTTTCTGCCGAAATTCGCTCGACATAGCCCTCGATTTCGTGCAAAATACCCTGCATCACGCCCTGTTCGATAGCCTCTTTGGTCGATTGCCCGAACTTATTGTTCGGCTCGGTCGCCTCGCACAAC
>JAZQYJ010000004.1:0-1138 GCA_045633465.1 Alistipes sp. | reverse complement strand
AGAATGAAGGCTATACCGTAATAGATCGTATTCGTTACGACCGATTCAAACAGCATGTAATTCGTTTTTCCGAGTCCGTAGAAGGTGGAGTCGAACACATTCTGGACAGCGTAGAGCACGTAGAATCCAACGAGAAGTAGCACGAGGCTGAACAGCTTATCTACATCTGTGAAGCCAAGCACGTGTGTCATAAACGGCTTCCACACGGGAATGCTTGCGAACCACAATGCTAAAATGATTGCCGTGATGCCAAAGTAGCCGAGCGAGTTTCTACGGATGTTCTCCTTATCGGCTGCGACCTCTTGCTTGATCAACTCTCCGAGTTGAAGCACGGGCAGAAGAAGCCAACCCCAAATGAAGTTATTGGCAACCCAATATGTTCCCTGCTCTCCAACCACGTTCACCATTCGTGCGATCATCACCATATAGGCAACATTGCGAACGAGTGATTCCGCACCTGAAATACCGCCGACCTTGGCAAATTCCTTTGTCCAAACAAAGTTGAGCTTTGCCTTTCCGAACACCTTGATTCCTTCCTTGGCGAGAAGGACGAGCGATATAACGAGCAGAAGCGCATTTACAATGATGTTGGAGTATCCGATTCCGTTCACGCCGAGATTTGCCGACACGGGCAAAGTGGAAACGAAGAATGTATCGGAAATGAGGCACAGCACAAGTCTTGCACCTGTGAGCGCATAAAGGTATTTGCTCTTGTTAACGGTTACGAGTGCAACGAGAGCGAACTGTGTGAGAATCGAGAAAACGTTTGCGATGCTCTCGATTCGTATGTAGGACGCAGATGCTTCAATAATGCTTGTGTCGGTCGCCATAAGCTTCAGCATCGGTTCTGCAAATACGAGCACCACGGCAGAAAGAACGGCATACACACCAAGCGAGATGAGCATACCCGTCCACACACGGTTTGAAAACTCTATTTTGTCGTCCTTGACTTTGCCAACAAAATAGAACAGCGGCAGAATGATTGCCTCATTGAGTATCTCATAGAGCAGATTTACCCACGAGAGCTGACCCGCAATCGAGAACGACCATTCGCCCGGCAACTGACCGAGGAAGAACACGCGCACGGTCGTGTAGATCGTCGGTGCAAGCCCGAGAACGAGGAGCGCGAAGAAGAGCT
>JAZQYJ010000003.1:0-2899 GCA_045633465.1 Alistipes sp. | reverse complement strand
CCTCGCCAATCTTAGTGTGTGTCGAGTTAATTTGCTCTTGAAGGCTTATTGCGGTTGCTGTCAAGCCATCGATGTAACTCTTCAACTCTTTGTCCATAGCATCGAGGTTGGCGAGAGTTGTGTTGATGGCAGAAATCTGCTCATCAATTGATGGAATCGTCTCTTGCTCTAACTTGTCGAGGCGACCATCTAATCTGTCAATTGCCTCCTCCAACTTTTTACAGCCCGGCAACAGCATCGCCAAGAACGCAATTAAAAGTAAAACCTTTTTCATCGTAGTTAATTATTAAAGTGTTAAACAATATGTGTTTGCACTGTTAGGACAAAAAGAAAGTGTGAGGTTGCTAATTGTCTATTTGATAAGAGGCTCTGGAATGCCCGAAGCTAATAGACCATACAATACCCCACACCTATACGATGCAAAGTATTGCCATAAGGATAGCAATATACATCGAATAAGGAATGAGTGTAAATCGTAGCCCTTTGCTTCGTGAAATTTTCCAGATTTCTTATCAAGGACAGTGCGAAAACACTTTCTATATGTCTGCAATCCGAGGACTGCACCACAAATATAGCAACTTATTCCGAAAAACGCAAAAAAATAAGCTGTCATTCCGAGCGAATGAAATGAGCGTGGGAATCTCCCACTTTTAATTTTAATCGCAATAAGGGAGATTGCCACGAGCCTAATGGCTCTCGCAATGACGATTTATTATAAAAAAGTCAATAGTTAAAAGCCAAATAATTCTGCATTTTGAATTCTGCATTTTGAATTTTTCTTACCTTTGCGCAGAAAATGGCAAGAAGCTGATTTTATGGAATTTCTTGAACAATTTATATTTGGAGAGGGTATTGCTCACTCGATATTTGTGCTGGCGGTAGTCATTGCCATAGGTACTTTACTCGCCAAAATTAAGGTCGGAGGCATCTCGCTCGGTGCCACTTGGATACTCTTTGCGGGTATTGTGGCAAGCCATTTCGGGATGAACTTGCACGCTGACACGCTCAACTTCGTGCGTGACTTCGGCTTGACGCTCTTTGTCTTTTCGATTGGCTTGCAGATTGGCCCTTCGTTCTTCGCATCGTTGCGACAGGGTGGTTTGAAGCAGATGTGGCTCTCTATTTTGGCGATGTTGCTCGCTGCGATGGTTGCGTATCTACTTGTTATCCCTACGCAAACACCTCTCCAAACAATGGTCGGAGTGATGGACGGAGCGGTGGCAAACACCCCGGCAATGGGTGCGGCACAGCAGACATATCTCGACCTCACGGGCATTGACGACAAATCTATTCCTATGGGCTTTGCCGTAGCCTATCCCATTGGTGTTGTGGCAGTTATACTCGCCTTTATGCTCTTGAAAGCAATTTTGCGTATCGACCTCGCAAAGGAGCGAGAGGAGGTAGCCAAGACCTTTGGTGGCAACAAACTCGCAGCCAAATTTTCTATCGAGGTAACTAATCGTCAAATGGATGGCAAGAGCGTAGGCGAAATTCGCCAAATCATTGCTCGTCAGTTCGTTATATCACGCATTTCGCACAGCGACAACAAGGCATTTATTGCCGACTCGTCGAGCGAGGTGCATTGTGGCGACAAAATTTTCGTGGTGAGTTCAGCTGAGGATAAGGAGGCTATTTTGGCGTTCCTCGGCAACGAAATCGAGATGCTCGAAGAGGAGTGGGGCGAGTTCGAAGGTCAGCTTGTTTCACGCCGCATCGTCGTCACGCAACCAAACATCAACGGCAAGCGTTTTGTCGATTTGCGCTTGCGCACCAAGTACGGCATCAACATCACCCGAGTAAATCGTGCCGGCGTGGATATTATTCCGCACCAGGGAATGGAGTTGCAACTCGGTGATAAAGTGATGGTTGTAGGCTCGGAAGAGGCTATAAACGAGGTGGCAAAGTTGCTCGGAAACTCACTCAAAAAGTTGCACGAGCCACACATCTTCACCCTCTTTATCGGCATTGCTTTGGGCGTTTTGGTCGGCTCAATTCCGCTTATCGACGCACCGCAACCTATCAAGCTCGGTCTTGCGGCAGGCCCTATGCTTATGGCGATTATTATCGGTCGCTTTGGAACGCATTGGCACCTTATCACCTACACCACATTGAGCGCAAATCTTATGTTGCGTGAGGTTGGCTTGGCGATGTTCCTCGCCTCGGTGGGCTTGGCTTCGGGAAATGGCTTTGTCGATGCGGTAGTGGGCGGAGGATATATCTGGTTGCTCTATGCGCTGATTATCGCCGTTATACCTTTGATTTTGGTGGGTATTTATGCCCGTCTGCGCTACAAGATGGACTTCTTCTCGATTATGGGAATGCTCTCGGGTACGATGACCAACCCGATTGCGCTCAACTATGCCAACTCGTTGGCCGGTAGCGATATGCCCGCAATCAGTTACGCCACGGTCTATCCGTTGGCGATGTTCCTGCGTGTGATTATTGCGCAGTCGATGATTTTGATGTTGTTGTAGGGTAGTGCAAGGACTATTTAACCTCGAAATTGAGCATATTTTCTCCGTTTAGAGCAATCTCTATGCGCTCGCCAATCTGCGGTTTTAGAGGCTCAGTAGCTGCCACATAGACCACATCGCCCATCTTCAAAGTGAGCAACTCCGAAGCCTTCGAGAGTGCCTTATCGAGCGAGATTTTTAGGTCGCCTAATCTGCTTTTGCTCTGCGAGTTACCAATCTTTATATGCAATGCTCCTTCATCCACTGCATCGGGCGCAACCGATTCAGGCGAGATAGCAAACGATTTATCGAAGCAGTACGCCTCATCGCAAGGTCTACCGAGTGCGCAATTTCGCTCCACAATATCCTGCGCCGAGAAGGCAACCGCCACACCCACAGCGTCGTAGCAACGAGGAGCAAACTTCTCGTTCATACACTTTGCGAGT
>JAZQYJ010000002.1:0-9487 GCA_045633465.1 Alistipes sp. | reverse complement strand
ATCAAGGCTCTCGCTATCGCCACTCGCTGTTGCTCACCACCCGAAAGTTGCGCAGGTTTATGCTCTGCTCGCGCGGACAAACCCACCGCTTCCAAGAGTTCGAGAGCTCGTTGCTTCGCCTCCTTGCGCTTTGCGCCACCGATAAGTGCCGGCATCATCACATTTTCGAGTGCCGAGAACTCCGGCAGAAGGTTGTGGAATTGGAATACAAAGCCGATATGGCGGTTGCGGAACTCGGCAGTGTGTTTCTCGTTCAAGCCGAAGAGTTTTGTGCCGGCAATCTCCACCTCGCCACCATCGGCAGGTAGGAGTGTGCCTATAATCTGCAAGAGCGTTGTTTTGCCTGCGCCACTCGCACCGACAATCGAAACAATCTCACCCTTTCCAACTTCGAGCGAAACACCTCGCAGCACCTCCAAGTCGCCAAATCGTTTGTGTATATTAGAAACCTTTATCATTTTGGTTGAATTTTTCGTAAAGTTTTATAGTCTGCACCGCCTCTTTTATGTCGTGCACTCGGAGCAGTGTCGCACCCTGTCGCAACGCCTCCCAATGCACCGCCTGTGTTGCCGACAACGCCTCGTCGGGCGTTATGCCGAGTAGTTTGTATATCATCGACTTGCGAGATACGCCCACCAAAAGCGGTTGTTCCAACACCTTCAAGCGGTGCAACCCTGCAAGCAGTTCGTAGTTCTGCTCCACCGTCTTTGCAAAGCCAAAACCAGGGTCCAAAGCCACCCTTTTGCGCTCTATACCAGCATTTTCGATTGCGGTAAGTCGTTCTTGCAACTCCGCCACAACATCGGCCACGACAGCGTTATATTGCGCTTGTTGTTGCATCGTCTGCGGTGTGCCACGCATATGCATTGCAATATAGGGCAACTGCAACTCCGCAACGGTTTTGAGCATTTCAGCATCGCCCAAGCCACCCGTAATATCATTTACGATGACCTCGCCATACTTCTCGTATGCCCTGCGGACAATCTCCGCACGGAAGGTGTCAATCGAAATTGCCACCTCGCCCGACACCTCTCTCGCTGCCGAGAGAGCCATATCTACCCTGCTCCACTCCTCTGCCGTTGCGACATCATCTGCATCGGAGCGTGAGGAGTAACCACCGATATCTATTATTATGGCACCCTCATTCAACGCCTGCCCTACTCGCTCCGCCACCGCCTTGTGCGACTGCGTGCGCGAGGAGGCATAGAACGAGTCGGGCGTGGCGTTCACTATCGCCATAACGCCCCTCTGCCACAATATGTTATCGAGTTTGCTCATTTGTCATCATCTTGAAGCGATACGCCAACTCCGCAACATCTTTCTCGACATCTTCGAGGTGGATATTCACTATCGCAAAGTCGGCTCTGCGCATCAACTCGTCATCGCTCATCTGCGCCTTGATGCGAGCCTCAATCTGCTCCTTCGTTGCATTATCTCGCTTCATTGCTCGCTCTACTCGCAACGGCATAGGAGCCAAAACTGCCACCGAGCAATCGACCACCTCGTTAAAGCCCGACTCGAACAAAATAGCTGTTTCGAGAATGCAGAAATCGCCCTCCTGCTCCTCTGCCCAAGCGAGAAAGTCTGCCTTCACGGCAGGGTGAACTATCGAATTGAGCCGTGCCAACTGCTCCTCCGAGCCAAAGACCTTCTCGGCGAGATAGGGGCGATTGAGCACTCCCCCTTCGTAGCACTTCTCGCCAAATTCGGCAATGAGAGCCTTGCGCAACTCCGCCGACTCGTGCATCAACGCCTTGGCGCGCGAGTCCGAATCGTAGATTGCCGCACCTCGCTCGGCAAACATCTGGCAGATGGTGCTTTTGCCGCTGCCGATACCTCCACAGATTGCTATCTTTTTCATCATTGAGCGATTGCTATGTCATCGAAATCGCCAACCGACACTATCTTCAAATCGCTGAAACGCACCGAGATAGCATCTTGCATCGAGAGTGGCGAAATTCGCACCTTATACTCCTTGGCAAGCGTATCGACCACGCCCTGCTCACTCACTACGGGCACCTCGACAACCTCGTAATTGAGTTCGGAGAGTGGAATATTTGCACGACGCGACGCATAGAAATTGTAGCCGAAGAGTGTTGTACCCTTGCCCTCCACCACGCATGGCACCACGATACGCTGACCTTCGACCTTGACCTTGATTTTGAAGTCGGTGGTGTAGGTATAGTTCAACTTCGAGATGTACCATAGTGTGAATGACACGGCGAGCAACGCCAAAAATACGGGCGAGATATACTTGCGTAACCTCTGCGCCCAAGTCTTCAAAAGTGCAATAAATCGTTTCATAACTACAAAGATATGAAAAAAAGTTGAGAGTTGAGAATTATTTTGGCAAGAACAAGAAAATTGATTTTAGGGAGGCAAATACAAGGCGCACAAGAAACCCAGTGCGCAGCATAATCCACAAATGGCAAAATCGATTTTAAGGAGGGGATTGCAAGGCAAACGAGGAGCCGAGTGCGCAGCATAGTAAACCTATGTGAGCAACTCGGCTACCGAAGTTTAACGAAGCAAACGCCCCTTAAAATCGATTTTACAGGGCTTGGGAGATGTTGATAATATAATCACCCATTCGCTCAATTTCGGAGATGAGGTCGATGTAATAGACCGACGAGGTGTAACTCTCGGTACCCTCTTCGATATTGCGAATCTCCTGCTCACGAAGGTGATTGCGCTTTTCGTTGAGCTCCACCTCGGCCTCGACGGCAAGTTTGACATCAGGGGTGCCATCAAAGCCCTTTTCGAGGTTGGCAATCATAATTGCGTAGGCGTTGTCGAGAAGGTGAAGCATCGAATCTATCTCGGCTACGCTCTTGTCGGTGAAGCGTTTGCCGTGTTCGTTACGGCGTGAGAGAATACGGCTTACAGCCTCACCAGAGTCGCCAAGGCTCTCCATTTCGCCAATAATCTTGAATAGTGCCTTCGATTGCGCACGAGTCTTTTCGCTGATAGAGTCTTGCGGTAGAGCATTTAGGAATGAGGCAATTTCGTACTCTATACGGTCGGAAATCTCCTCATACTTAACGAGTTTGCCACGATAGAACTCGAAGTCAGCCTCGGTGGTGGCGTGGATTGCCGACTTGATATATTCGAGCTCGTTGCGGAGGATCTTTCCGAAGTGGATAGTCTCTTTCTTCGCCTGTTCGATAGCCAATTCGGCTGTGCCCATAGGTCCGGCATCGATAAATTTGAGGTGCACAACATCATCTTCCTGCTCCTTCTTCGACTTGATAGCCCAAGTTACAATCTTGGCAATCTGTGGAACAAACCATATCAAGATGCAGGTATTGAAGGTATTGAAGAGGGTGTGCAACATCGAGAGTCCATAGAGGGCAGCGGTAGCATTGTCAGCCGAAAGAGCCTCGTTGCCTGAATAGGTCATAGTATCGGGATTAGGATAGCCCATAGCCTCGATAATTACGCCTATGAGGGCGGTAAAAGGCTTGAAGAGAATCAACGCCCACACCACACCAAAGAGGTTAAAAAGAGTGTGCGCAAGGGCTGCTCGCTTGGCGTTGGTATTGGCAACCGCGGCGGCGATATTGGCAGTGATGGTAGTGCCGATATTCTCGCCCAACACCATAGCTGCCGCCATATCGAATGGCAACCAGCCCAGATTGAGCATAATCAACGTAAGTGCCATCGTAGCACTCGACGACTGCAAAACGAGGGTCAGTAGTGTACCAAAAACCATAAAAATCAGCACCGACCAGAAGCCAAAGTTAGACCAAGTTTGGATGAACGACAGAACCTCGGGAGTCTGTTGCAAATCAGGCACAGAGTTCTTCATAAGCGACAGACCAAGGAACAGCAACGAGAAGCCGATGATAAATTCGCTAACATTGCGACGCTTTTCGATTTTCGAGAGGCTCAATACAAAGCCCACCGCCATCAACGGCACAGCCAGCACCGAGATATCCATCTTGAAGCCAAGCAACGAGATGAGCCACGCAGTAACCGTAGTACCGATATTGGCACCCATAATCACGCCAATAGCCTGCTCTAACATCAACAAGCCTGCATTCACAAAGCCTACGACCATAACCGTAGTTGCGCTCGACGACTGAATGACGGAGGTTATACCCAAGCCCGTCAAAACGCTTTTGAAGCAATTGGAGGTCATCGAACCAAGAATTGCTCGCATGCGACCTCCTGCGGTCTTCTGCAAGCCCGAGCTCATCAGGTTCATTCCATAGAGGAACATTCCGAGAGCTCCGAGAAGTGTAAACATTTGTAGTAACATAACAATTTATAGTTTAGTTTTGGTTAGATATTATAGATAAGATAGGCGTTGTAAGCCACAAACATTGCAAACATTACGGCTCCGGCAAAACGAGATAAGCGACCTTTGCGCACAAGCACCATAGGCGTAATCGAGGCAACAATCATCACAGCATAATCCACAATGGTTATGCCTCCGCCCGTCAAAGGCGATATCTGCGAGCAGACACCAAGAATAAAGGTAATATTGAAGATATTGGAGCCGATAATATTGCCAAGGGCGAGCTGGGTATTTCGCTTTACGGCAGCCGCAACCGAGGCTGCCAACTCGGGCAGGGATGTTCCGCAAGCTATAAGGGTGATGGAGATAAACGCCTCGCTAACACCCCACGCCTTGGCAATCGAGATAGCCGCATCAACAAAATAGTGGCAACTTGCAACCAAGAGAGCCAAACCTCCGACAACCTTTGCTATGGCGAGCCACAGATTGGGTTTTGGAGCGTCATCAACTGCCACCTCATTCTGCTCCACTTCCCTACTACTGTCACGACGGAATGAGATATACATAAATGTGGCAAAAAGAGCCAATAAGACCAGACCGTCTATACGATCAATCAACGGCGCAGTACCATTAAAAAAGTTAAATGCAAGCAGTGTAAGCACCAACGAAACACCTATGCAGAATGGCAACTCGAAACGGCGATTCTCCTTCGGAGCCTCAACGGGCATAACAAGAGCCGTAAGGCCAAGAATGAAAAATACATTGAAGATGTTGGAGCCTACGATGTTGCCAATGGCGACATCGACCTGTCCATTAAAAGCTCCGAGCGAACTGACAAAGAGTTCGGGACAAGATGTTCCGATGCCGACAATTACGGCACCTATGACGAAGTCCGAAACACGGTAGCGACGAGCAATATCAACGGCTCCTGCAACCAAGGTATCGGCACTCCAAATGATTGCGACAAGCGCAACAAGAAGTATCAGATATTCCATAATTTTGAACTATTTACAAATTTCATACAACACGACAGATTGACCACAGTTTGGACAATCGGCATAGCTATTACAAAATTGGTAAATGGTTCAAATGCGCAGACAGCACAAGGAGTAGAACGCCTTGTCGGCCACCACTCCGCCCAGAATATTGGATTGTATTCTATTTTGAGAATATTCGGCAAGAGAGATTGCAGACTCTGCTTCTACCGCAAAGAGGGTATAACAAGTGCGATGTTTGCCCAGAATGCGCTGCACCGAGCGAGCTCCACTATTAACTACACGAGAGGTTGTTCGGCCCGAGAGCAGAGATGTAGGATTGGGAATATCGGAATCCACAATCGAAAGTTCGATTTGTGGCGTTGGCGAGAATGAATTATTGGCATTATCCGCCCCGCACTCGCCCAATAGCAGAAACGAGAGCATTGCGATAATTGACAATATGGATATTCGCCTTAACACACTACAAAGGTACGAATAAAAATGATATAATAAATATAGGTAATAGGCAAAACCGCAAGATTTAACAATTTCTTAAACTTGATAGGAGTTGAAGAAATTGGTTACACAAGAACAAAAAAGCAAAATAGTGCGGTTATTTTTAGGCAAACAAGAAATCCGCTTGCGCAGTTTACTTGGCGTAAATGAGCAAGCGGATTATCGAAGTTTAACGACAAAAGAGCCGTACTATTTTGCTTTTTTCTGCATGTCGTATGCCAAAGGCGACGCAATAAACAACGACGAGTAAGTACCCACAACGATACCGATAATCAAGGCAAATACAAAGCCACGGATGGTCTCACCACCAAAGATGAAGATTGCCAAGAGGGTTACGAGGGTTGTACCCGAAGTATTCAAAGTACGCATCAAAGTAGATGACAACGCATCGTTGATAGTAGCCTTCAACTCACGCTTTGGATAAAGACCGAGGTACTCACGGATACGGTCGAAGATAACCACAGTATCGTTGATAGAGTAACCAATGATGGTCAAAATCGCAGCGATAAATGCCTGATTAACCTCCAAGTTGAACGGCATTACCGAGTAGAACATCGAGAACAACGCGATAATCATAAATGCATCGTGTACGAGTGCGAGAGTTGCACCAGCAGCCCACTGCCACTTACGGAAGCGGAATACGATGTACAAGCCGATTGCTACGAGGGCGAAGAGCAACGAGAAAATAGCTCCCGTAGTCATATCCTTCGCAATTGCAGGACCAATCTTATCTGCCGAAACGATACCGTTGTTATCGCTCTGCGTACTACGGAAACCATCGAGAGTGATGTCGTAGCCAAAGAGAGGCTTCAATGCGTTGTAGAGGATAGTCTCAACCTCCTCAGTAGTAGCCTCCGAAGTATCGTCGAACTTGTACTGAGTTACGATACGCATCTGGTTCTCTGCACCATACTGCTTAACCTCAACAGACGATGTTGCTGCATCTGCGCCAACAAATGCACCGTCCAAAGCCTGACGAACCTGCTCTGCCGAAACATTCTGATCGAAACGAACTACGAATGTACGACCACCGGTAAACTCAACGCCATAGTTCAAACCATGGAATGCGAGTGAGAGAACACCTGCCAAGATGATGATACCCGAGGTGATATAAGCAAACTTACGCTTGCCGATGAAGTCAAACTTGAACGATGTGAGGAGATTCTCCGACCACTTGAACGAGAATGCCATCTTACCACGCTTCTCCACAATCTTCTCAATCAACAAACGAGTGATGAAGATAGCCGAGAACATCGAAGTCAAGATACCGATAACGAGCGTGGTAGCGAAGCCCTGTACAGGACCATTACCGAATACGAAGAGAACGATACCGGTGATGATTGTTGTCAAGTTACCGTCGATAATTGCTGAGTAAGCGTTCGAGAAACCGTCCTTGATAGCGGCGTGAATACCCTTACCGCCACGCAACTCCTCCTTGATACGCTCGTAGATAATCACATTAGCATCTACTGCCATACCCATGGTCAATACGATACCTGCGATACCCGGCAAGGTCAATACCGAGCCGAACGATACAACGCAACCCATCAAGAGGAAGATGTTTACAATCAGAGCGATATCCGACATTAAACCTGCGGTGCTATAAAACAACGCCATATAGATGAGCACGAGAACGAATGCCAAAACGAACGACATCAAACCTGCGTTGATAGACTCTTGACCGAGCGATGGACCTACTACGGTATCCTGGATGATTCGTGCAGGTGCTGGCACCTTACCCGACTTCAACACATTTGCCAAGTCCTGAGCCTCCTGGATAGTGAAGTCGCCCGAAATCGAAGAGTTACCGCCCTCGATCTTGCCACGAACTACCGGCGCCGAATATACATAACCATCGAGAACGATTGCGATGCACTTGCCAACATTCTCGCCTGTGAGCTGAGCCCACTCGGTAATACCGTTAGAGTTCATAGCCATCGAAACCTCAGCGTTTGCGCCTGTCTGTGCATAAGTTGCACGAGCGTCAGAGATTACCGAGCCATCGAGTGGAGCCTTGCCGTCAGCACGCTCAACCTTGATAGCATAGAGGAAGAACTGACCATCAGCCAACTTGTCGCCCTTGATGCCCCACTTGAAACGAACATCGCTTGGGAAGCAGTCACGAACCTCTGGCAACGCCAAATACTTGTTGATAGCAACAGTGTCGGCAGCAGTAGCAGCACCAAGTACTGCACCACCTGCGTATGCAGGGTTCAAGAGTGCAAGCAATGGATTGCGCTCACGAGAGAAGCGAGCAGCAGCCTCCTCAACCTTTGCCTCCTCAGAAACCTCAGCAGCCAATGCAGGAGCATCGCTCTTAGCCTCAGCCTTAACCTCTACCTCTTTGTTTGCATCCTTGTAAGCCTTAACAACCATATCGGCACGCTGCAACGATGGGAGCAACTCCTGACCGTTGTAGGTAGTCCAGAACTCCAACGAAGCGGTACCCTGCAAGAGTTTACGAACACGCTCTGGCTCCTTAACACCTGGCAACTCAACCAAGATGCGGTTCGAGTTTGGCATACGCTGAATATTTGGCTGAACAACGCCAAAGTGGTCGATACGGCTACGGAGAATGTTGAATGAAGCTGCGAGAGCATCGTCAGTCTCCTGCTTCAAAATCTTAACCACCTCGTTGTCAGACATTCCTGCCTTGATATCCTTGCGGTCAGGGCTTACGAAAAGGTCTGCCAAAGGTGCTCCATTCGAAGCCTTCGAATAAGCCTCTGCCAAAGTCTCGATGTAGCCACCTGTACCCTGACGAATAGCCTCGTTAGCCTCTGCGAGTGCGATTACGAAGTTAGGGTCGTGCTGGCTCTCGCCTGCGAGCGACTTAACCACATCCTCAACCTGAATTTCGAGCATAACATTCATACCGCCCTTCAAGTCAAGACCGAGGTTAACCTCCTTCTCCTTGCACTGCTTGTAGGTAAACGAAGTAAGACCTACATTGTAAACTGTTTTGTTCTCGATAGAATCGAGATAATACTGCTGCATCGAAGCCTGCTCCTCGGCAGGGAACGATTTAGCATACTCTACGGCAGCCTTTTCTACCTGGCTGGTCTTCCAAGTAAATGAAAGCTGGTAGAGGCAAGCCAATCCCATAAGAATGGCTACCCATTTGATTACTCCTTTGCTTTGCATTTGAGTTAAAAATTTAATTAGTTAATATTATTGTAATTTAGTTTGTTTCATCTCTCGCACGCGCACACTACCTACGCACACGCGATAAATCGTGCAAAGATAATAAAAATTTTTCAATATGCAACCCTTGTCTGCCTTTTTTACGATATCGTATCTGCCACAAATGACAAAAACCTGCCCTCTACGGACAGGTTTTTATCTTATAGTGCTGTTACAGACTACTTAACCTCCTCGAACTCAACATCCTCAGGCTGTGTCTGTGCGCCACCCTGCTGACCTGCACCCTGTTGTGCGCCTGCATTAGGGTTGCCCTGCTGTGCGCCCTGAGCCTGCTGTGCCTGATAGATATCCTGCGATGCAGCCTGCCATGCAGTGTTCAACTCTGCGATAGCCGAGTCGATAGCAGCCAAATCCTGATTCTTGTGAGCCTCCTTCAACTTCGCGAGAGTAGCCTCGATAGCCGACTTCTTGTCTGCCGGAATCTTGTCGCCATACTCCTTCAACTGCTTCTCGGTAGCGAAGATATTAGAGTCTGCTGCGTTAATCTTCTCGATACGCTCCTTCTCCAACTTATCTTTCTCCTCGTTAGCCTTAGCCTCGTCGCGCATGC
>JAZQYJ010000001.1:0-24467 GCA_045633465.1 Alistipes sp. | reverse complement strand
GGCAAGGTAACCGCTAAGGTTAACAAGTTGGAGGCTGCAAAGTCGGCTGACAAGAAGGCTCGCCTTACTGCTGAGACTGCAATTAAGGATGCTCGTGCTGCTGCTATCGCAGAGCGCAAGGCTGCTGCTGAGGCTGAGGCTGCTGCCGCAGCTGCAGAGGCTGAGGAGGCTCCAGCTGAGGAGGCAACTGAGACACCTGCTGAGGAGTAGGTCAAAAGATGTTGACGGTAGGGCGCATAACCAAACTCTTCGGAGTAAAGGGAGAGGTAGTAATCAACCTCTACGATACCCTGCCCGACAACTTCAATTGGGAGGAACAACCCTTCTTCACGAAAGTGGAGGAGTTGGTAGTTCCTCTTTTTTGTGATTCATTCACTCGTCGTGGCCAGCGCAGTGCGGTGGTCGCATTTGCCGACATCGACACCGAGAAGCGTGCCGAGATGATTCTCGACCACGAACTTATGCTCGAAGTGGAGGAGAGCGATAGCGACGAGTTCTACTTTGACGATCTTATCGGCTTCGAGGTGCGTATTGGTCGTGCCAAGGGCGAGATTGTCGACTTCTACGACAACGAGTTCAACCCACTCTTCGAGATTGAACTCAAAGGCAAACGCCACCTTATCCCTGCGGTCGAGGAGTTTATCGCCGCAATAGATTTCGAAAAGCAGACCATCAAATTTGTCTTGCCCGAAGGACTGATAGAGTAAAAAAACGAGCATCACTGCTCGTTTTTTTATATCTCAACTCTCAACTCTCCTCTCTCAACTCGTAGAGTTGATTTCTCAGTCGTGGAGTGAAACCCGCCTCACGAATGGCTTGCTGAATTCCTTCTCGGTCGAAGCGGTTGTGTGCGCCGGCTGACGATACCACATTCTCCTCAATCATTATCGAACCCATATCGTTTGCTCCGCTGTGGAGTGCTATTTGTGCAGTCTGCTTGCCCACAGTAAGCCACGAAGCCTGTATGTTGCGGATATTGTTGAGTACAAGTCGCGCCACCGCAATCAGTCGCAGATACTCCGTAGGCGAGAAGTGTGTCGAGTAACCCATTTGTTCGAGTTGAGTACCCTCCGAACGGAATATCCAAGGAATAAAGGCGGTAAAACCGTAGTTTCCCTCGGGACACTCGGCTTGCAGGTCGCGCAGACGAACGAGGTGTTCGATGCGCTCCTCGATTGTTTCGATGTGTCCATACATCATCGTTGCAGTGGTCGGAATATTCATTTCGTGCGCCTCGTGCATCACTCGCAACCACTCCTCGGCGCTCGGCTTTGCGGGCGAGATAATCTTGCGCACACGCTCCACCAAAATCTCGGCTCCGGCACCCGGCAATGAGGATAGTCCAGCCTTGCGGAGTCGTTCCAAGACCTCCTGCGTTGATATTTTGCTAATCTTTGCTATGTGCGCCACTTCGGGTGCTCCAAGGGCGTTCAGGCGAAGCGTTGGGAAGTGCTCTTTGAGGGTGCAGAATAACTCTTCGTAGTACTCTATGCCGAGTTTCGGGTGCATACCGCCCTGCAAAAGGAGCTGGTCGCCACCGAGGGCAAACATCTCCTCGGTCTTGCGGATATACTCCTCGATTGGGGTTATATAGTGCTTTTCGGTCTGGTGTGGCTTGCAGTGGAAGTTACAGAAGCGACAACCCGACACGCAGACATTTGTGGTGTTGATATTGCGGTCAATCTGCCAAGTTACAACTGTCGGGTCCGCCACCTTCTCGGCTCGCAGACGGTTGGCATTTTCTGCCAACTCGTGCAATGGAGCCTCTCGCCATAAGCGCAACGCCTCCTCTGCCGAGATTCTCTCCCCTGCAAACGCCTTGTCGTATATCTTTTGCAACCCCATATTATAAGCTACTTACATACTCAAAATCCAACAATCTTCGGCGAAGGTCGGCGCTCTTGACACGGATGCGAACCTTGTCGCCAATGGTAAAGACCTTGCCTGTGGCGTGACCGAATACCTCGTAACGCTCCTCGTCGAATTGGTAGAAGTCGCCCGGAATATCGCGCATAAGCATCATACCCTCGACAATCGAGTTCTCCAATTCCACGAAGATTCCCCACTCGCTCATACCAGAGATATGGCCATCGAACTCCTCGCCGATTTTGTCCGCCATAAACTCCACCATCTTGTACTTTATTGAAGCGCGTTCTGCCTCGGCAGCGATAATCTCGCGCTCCGAACAACGCACGCACAACGACTCGTGCATATCCTTATCTGCCGAGCGCTTGCCGTCGAGATAACGCTGCAACAAGCGGTGTACCATCATATCGGGATAACGGCGAATTGGCGATGTGAAGTGGGTGTAATATGGGAACGCCAAACCGTAGTGTCCGATATTGTCGGTGGTATATACCGCCTTTGCCATCGAGCGAATGGCGAGTGTCGAAACGACATTCTCTTCGGGCTTACCCTTGATTGTGGCGAGCAACTTATTCAACTCTTTGGCTGCGGCATTGCCCTTTTCGATTGACGACTTGAAAATATGACCGAAGCGGAGGATAAACGAACGGAAACGCTCGAACTTGTCGCTGTTTGGCACATCGTGAACACGGAAAATCATTGTGCGCTCCTTGCCGTGCGCCTTGGCGCAGAACTCCGCCACACGACGGTTTGCGAGGAGCATAAACTCCTCTATAAGTTGATTTGCCTCCTTCTGCACCTTGAAATATACGCCCGTAGGCTTGCCGTTTTTGTCGAGGTGGAATTTAGCCTCTCGGCGAGAGAATGCAATCGCACCCTTGCGGAAACGCTCCTTGCGAAGTGTTTGGGCGAGGTTGTGCATTGTCAAAATCTCCTCCTTCATATCGCCTTCGCCCGTCTCGATAACTTTTTGAGCCTCCTCGTATGCGAAGCGACGGTCGGAGTGAATCACGGTGCGACCAAACCACTCTTGCGAGATTTTTCCCTTCTCGTCAATGTGGAATATAGCCGAGAAGGCGAGTTTATCTTCGTGTGGGCGCAATGAGCAGAGGTCGTTGCACAATCGCTCGGGCAACATCGGAATAGTTCTATCAACCAGATAGACCGAAGTGCCTCGCTCTATCGCCTCGTCGTCGATTGTTGAGTCGGGGCGAACATAGTGGGTTACATCGGCAATATGAACTCCAACCTCCCACTTGCCTTCGCCAATCGACTGAATCGAGAGTGCATCGTCAAAATCCTTTGCATCGGCAGGGTCTATCGTAAGTGTCGGCACACAGCGCATATCCCTGCGCTCGGCAATATCTAGCTCGGTGATGCGACCATCTATGGCATTTGCAGCCTTCTCAACCTGCTCCTCGAACTTGTAAGGCAGGTTGTATTCGAGCAAAATGGCGTGCATCTCGGCATCATTGTCGCCCGCAGCACCGAGAATATCTACCAACTCGCCCTGGGGCAGACGGTCGCCATCGCGCCAATCAACAATGCGCACTGCAACTTTGTCATCTTGTTTGAGGTTGGGGTATTTTTTGAGTGAAATGGCGATATCAACAGCCATTTTGCGAGAGTCAGGAACGACAATCGCCATCGTCTTCGATGCAATCTCCACACGACCTGCATAGCAACGAGGTGAACGCTCCAAGACCTTCGAGATTTCGCCCTCTTTTGCTCCGTTGCGCGAGGTGTGGGTTACGATAACCTCTACGCGGTCGCCATTCAGAGCATTGCGGGTGTTGCGCTGATGCACAAATACATCGCTATCCAACTCCCCGCACTGCACATACATTGCACCCGAAGCAGCCATATCGACTATACCCTCGTAGCGTGGCATCTTGCTGCGGCTCAAATGGTACTTTCCTTTGCCCTCTGCCTCGATATAACCCTGTTCGAGCAGGGTGTCGAGGATATGTTTTGTGAGGTTGCGACCTTCGCGGTCTGCTCCGCCCGATGCTGCGGCGAGGTATTTTAGTGTAAACCGCTTTTCGGGCATCTCGCGAAACGCATTCACGATAAATCCCGCACGGTCATTGAATGAAATCTTCTTGCTCTTCTTGTTTGTTCGCTTTGTTCTTCTCTCTTTCATCTTCTTTTAGCTTTTTTGAACTCCTACCCTTATCACGGCGCAACTTTTTTAGGGGCGTTAGAGTCGTTAGAGTCGTTAGGGGTGCGCTTTATGCCATTAGCCCTAAAAAGTTTTTCGTTTTCCGCTTTCCGTTATAACCTCCTCGCCACCGCCTCCATAAAGTCAATGCCTACCGCAATTGCCTCCTCGCTTGGTGCGAAGGTCGAGGTGTGGCTGCGACCTGCCGATGTGCCAACACCAAGGCGATAGAACAGCGATGGATATTGCTGGCAGTAGAAACCGAAATCTTCAGAGGTGTATCGCTTGTCGAGAATCTTTGTGTTTATACCCATTTCGGTGGCGAGGGTTAATGCCTTTTCGACCAAATTGTCATCGCTCACAACGGCTGGGTAGCCGTGATTTATATCTACCTCGGTCGAGGTGCCGAACTTTGCATCCACCGACTGCGCTGCCGCCTCGATAATGTGCCAAACGGTGCGACGATGCTCCTCGCTGAAACAGCGGAAAGTACCCTCCATATAGACCTCGTCAGGTATCACATTTGTCGCTCCGTCAGCCACGATTTTGCCAATCGAAAGCACTGTATTTTCGTCATTTACGGCGTTCAACATCGTTACAAGGTGCGCTGCGGCAACCACCGTGTCGTTCAACTGCGCACGCATTGCTCCGTGTCCGCCCTTGCCTCGCACCCAAAAGCGCAACTCGTCGTTGGCAGCCATAAATTCGCCCTTGCAGAGGCCCAACTCGCCAACCTCCAAACCGCTATCGGTATGCTCGCCAATGACCGCCACAACATTGTAGCCCTCAAAAGGCTTTTCTGCCAGCACCTTCGATGCGCCACCAGGGTTACACTCCTCGCCGGGTTGGAAAATGCCGAAGATTGTACCCTCGAAATCTCGCTTTTCGGCAAGGCGCACAAGCACTCCGTAGAGTACCGCTGCGTGGATATCGTGGCCACAGGCATGCATCACGCCCTTCTGCTCCGAGGCATACTCCAAACCCGTCTGTTCCTCTACGGGGAGAGCGTCGATGTCGGCACGCAAAACTACCGCTTTCGAGAGATCGCCCCTACCCTCAATCTTTGCCAAAACGCCCGTCTTGGCTATGCGAGAGTGCGAAATGCCCGCCTTGTCGAGGCACTGCTCAATATATTTTGCGCTCTGCATTTCCTCGAACGAAAGTTCGGGATTGCGATGCAGGTATCTGCGAAATTCAATAGGTGTTATCATTGTGCTATAACTCTGATTTCAAATAATTTACTCCAATTTTTGCCTGTTACGAAGATGCGCTTTGTCGCCTTGTCGTAGGCGATGCCGTTGAGGACATCTGTACGACTATCTCGCTCCTTTTCGGGGAGTATGCCCGAAAGGTTTATAACCCCCTCGACAACTCCGCTTTCGGGGTTGATAATTGCTATCTGGTTTGTTGTGTAGATGTTTGCCCAAATTTTGCCATCTATCCACTCCAACTCGTTGAGATTTTGCAACGACTGACCTCGCAAAGTTACTCCGAAACGACGCTCCTGCGCCAAAGTTTCGGGGTTGAGAACGCGAATGTAGTTCGTGCCGTCAGACATATACAACTTCTCGCCATTGGTGGTTAAGCCCCAACCCTCGCCCTTGTAGGTGTGGGTGGCGAGGTGGCGCAAAGTTGCCTTGTCGTATGTGTGCAACTTACCATTGAGCCAAGTGAGTTGGTAAATTTTATCGCCCAAAACGGTTATGCCCTCGCCAAACTCCTCTTTCGAGAGTTTTTTGCTTTGCAAAACTTTGCCCGAAGTGAGGTCGGTGCGGAGCAACTGCGAGCGACCATACTCGCCCGTGCCTTCCCACATTTCGCCATCGACAAACTGCAAACCCTGCGTATAACTTGTGCGCAGGTGGGGGTATTCTGCAACAATCTCGTAGGTGTAGAAAGTCGGCTCAACCGCCTGCGGAGTTGCGCTCTTTTTGCGCACTCCACCGCACGAAACAAGCGTAGCAAAGGCTATCAGTATGGTTGTAAAATGCTTCATATCTCCGCAAAGTTAATAAAACAAACGGAACTGACGATGCGGAGCGAGCGAAAAAGTAAATTTATTTACATTTTTCCGAGCCACAAGGAAGAAAAGCCTGTGCAGCAGGATTAATTGAGAATTGAGAATTAAATGTATCACCGAGCAAAATCCTTCACTCGGTGATATTGTTTTTGTCATTAAGCATTCGCAGACTGCGCTGCCATCGAGTGCCATTCTATGCCATTAAGGGCGCAGCCCGAATGCCATTGAATGCCACTCCCTACTGCTGGGTATCGTTTTCGATACCTATGACTGCGTGGGGTGTTCCTTTTTTTGTGCTGGGTATCGTTTTCGATACCCGTGAAGGTTAAGGGATTTAATCGTCGGAGCAATTAAAGCAATCGCCTCGCAGTTGGTTCTGCGAGGCGATGTTGTTAATAGTCAATATACGAACGGTTATTTTCGTATTTCAGTTTATAGTTGTATTTGCAACCAACTTTATCTCTAATTTGCAATGAGAAACAAAATTTATCCTTATCAATAGGTTGAACATCTCCTATATACCTAAATGTTAACTTTACCTCATCTCCATTATTGATATAAATAGGAAGACTTTTGCCAATATATCCTATATTTGATGTCTTGACGCATTTTATTTTTGTTATACTAAAATACGCACTATTTTGATTATTTAAATGTATCGTAACCTCTCTCTGTACAGGATCAAAACTCCAACCATCAATAGTGAATATAGGTCTATTTTTAGCATAACTAAAAAGATATTGACAAACTTGCATGGCTAAATTTGTAAGTCCAAATAATGCATTCAGTTTCATAATTATAAATTTTAATTGTTAAACATTTGTACCTATGATTATTTACTCAAAATCATACCCGATAATAGACGAAGCGTAGCCACTCCAACCACTTGCTGACTTATACGCATAGACCGAATTGCGAGGCACATAAATTTTACGATTCGAAGCATTATCGTTAAATATATAGCCTCTTATTATTGGTGGTGTTGTAGCCTTGCAATAGACACTTGTCAAACTCTTGCAAAAAGAGAATGCAAACTCTTCAATCCAAGTAACGCTATTGCCGATTGTTACACTTGTCAAACTGCTGCAATTACAGAATGCATTATTTTCAATCGAAGTAACGCTATCAGGAATTGTTACACTTGTCAAACCATCGCAATTATAGAATGCATAATATCCAATCGAAGTAACGCTATCAGGAATTGTTACACTTGTCAGCAATTCACAAGCATAGAATGTATTATGCTTTATTTTTGTAATATCCGATGGAATAGTTATATCCGTAACCAATTCTCCATTGAGATATAGATTTTTTGCATAATAGAGTGGATTTGCAGAATAATCATTTGCAGAATAATCAACAAAATTAATTTTACACCAAGCAGATAAATCAGAGATGTGTACACTTGTCAAACCACTACAACCAGAGAATGCAGACTCTCCAATCGAAGTAACGCTATTGCCGATTGTTACACTTGTCAAACCACTACAACCAGAGAATGCCTCACTGCCAATCCCAATAACGCTATTTGGAATTGCTACACTTGTCAAACCACTACAACCAGAGAATGCAGACTCTCCAATCGAAGTAACGCTATTACCAATTGTTACACTTGTCAAACTGCTGCAATCTGAGAATGCCCTCTTTCCAATCGAAGTAACACCATCACCAATGGTCACTTTGGTAAATTTGGAGTTACAAAACGCTCCATCAGAATAAGATGAAGCATCCAGAATATTACAATTCACTGTTAATTCTCCTGTGCAACCTTCGAATGCATTATATGCAATCGAAGTAACGCTATTGCCGATTGTTACACTTGTCAAACTACTGCAATTATAGAATGCATGCCTTGCAATCAAAGTAACACTATCAGGAATTGTTACACTTGTCAAACCACTGCAACGTTCGAATGCCGAAATTCCAATCGTAGTAACGCTATTGCCGATTGTTACACTTGTCAAACTGCTGCAATTATAGAATGCATGATATCCAATCGAAGTAACGCTATTACCAATTGTTACACTTGTCAAACCATCGCAATTATAGAATGCATACTCTCCAATCGAAGTAACGCTAGTTGGAATTGCATATTCTGTTAATCCTAATGGCGCAAATGAGTTTAATACTCCATCTACTATCAAACAGCGAAAATCCTCTGATGCAAACATACCATAAAATGCTTGCAAACCTCTGCAATTACGGAATGCATAACTTCCAATCGAAGTAACGCTATTAGGAATCGTTACACTTGTCAGGTTCTCGCAAGAAGAGAATGCGCTTCCTCCAATCGAAGTAACGCTATCTGGAATTGTTATACTTGTCAAACTACTGCAATCATGGAATGCATAATCTCCAATCGAAGTAACAGGTGCATCGAAAAGAATTATACCCTTGCCATTATAATAGATGTTTGTTAGTATTTTTGCGCCAAAGTCTGCTCTATAAGGTGTTATAATATCACCATCAGAAGATGTGTAATAAATTGCACAATTGGCTATTATTGCAGCTTGAATTACCTTGATAGTTGCAGATTTTCCGTAGGTGTTGTTATGAATTGTGATATCTGCTGTTCTATCCTTTTCCTCAACATTTGCAGTTGCTGTAAGTTCTACACCACTGCTTGTGATTTGATAAGACAGCCAATCTGCATTCTCAGACACATTGTAATCAAAGTTGGCTGTTACAGGAATGGTTTGAGTACCACCTTCTGTTCCAAAGGCGAGTTCGGAGACTGATACTTCAAATTCAGGGATAAATTCCTTCTGTGTAACTTTGATAGTCTGTGATAGGTTGTAACTTGGAAGATATATTTTAATCTCTGCCGTACGCTCCGAAGTTACATCTGATTTGGTTGCTGTAATTGTCACTTTATTACCACTCTGGGTGCAAGATAACCAACTTGATGATTCTGATACACTATACTCTGAGGCATTGGTTGTTACATCGATTGTTTTACTGCCACCAGCCGCAACAAAACTTAATTCCGTCTTATCAACAGATAAAGATGGTTCAAATTGTTTTTGTGTAACTTTGATAATTTTCTCTACATTATATTTGTTATTGCTCGAGTACAATGTTATTTCAGCTGTGCGTTCTTTGGTTGAAGTCCATTCTGTAGCAGTCACTTTTAATCCACTACTTGTTTTACTACACGACAACCAACTTGCATCATCGGTATAACTCCAACTGAAATTGGCGGTGATATTGGCATTTAAGCTACCCCCGTCTGAATTAAATATCAGAGTTTCAGGATATTCAATTCTTGGTTCAAACCCTTTTTGGGTTACATACAACTCGTCAATATAGCCGTAATCACGATTGGCAACAACAATTGTTCCCTCTCGCTTAGCAAGGTCATAGTTGTCGTCTGCGTAGAAAAGCAACTCTTTTGTTCCTGCAACACCCTGTTTGGTTACAACATTTAACCAATCGTTTTTGCTCTCTGCTTCCCAAGAGCAGGGAGAATTAACGGTAACTTTGAACTCCGTTTCGCCTTCAAAACCGACCTCGACTTGTGTTGCGGAGAGTTTGATTTTGTTTCCATTCATAGCACCATCTTCGATACCACTTTCAGTACAGGAGGAAGCCATTATTAAGGCAACTCCAAGAATTGTTAGTAAAATCTTTTTCATAACAGTTTATGTGTTAAAATTTAGTTAAATATATGTTTGCACTGTTATGACAAAAAGAAAGTGTGAGGTTGATTTTCGTCTATTTACAAAGAGGTTCTGACAAAACCTTGACTAAAATAAACGCTACAATGCCCCACACCTGTATATAGCAATACATTGGCATAGAGCATACCAATAGCATATATACAAGAAATGAGTGTTGCCCGTTATCCCTTAGTCAATTGAAACTGTCAGATTTCTTTGTAAGGACTTCGAAAAACACTTTCTAATATGTCCACAATCCAACGGACTGCGATTACAAATATAGCAACTAATTCCAAAAAGTGCAAAAGTTTAGGCGGTTTTTGAAATAATTCTCAATTCTCAATTCTCAATTAACCCTGTTGCGCAGGCTTTTCTTCCTCGTGGCTCGGAAAAAAATAAATAAATTTAATTTTTCACTCGCTCCACAGCGTCAGTTCTCAATTTTATTTGTTATCTTTGCGCCCGAAATATGTGAAAACGAAAATTCAAACAAATAATACATAAAACACTATGAACATTACAAAAGTAGAGAAAGAGCAGGGTGCAGCATTGCTTCGCATCGTTGTTGAGGAGGCAGACTACGCAGCCGAGGTTGAGAAGATGCTCAAAGAGTACAAGCGCAAGGCTAACATTCCGGGATTCCGTCAGGGTATGGTTCCTATGGGCGTAATCAAGAAGATGTACGGCAAGGGCGCAGTTGCAGAGCAGGCTTACCGCAAGGCTTCAAACGCTGCATTCGAGTATTTGCAGGCAGAGAAGATTGACTACATTGGCGATGTAATTCCGGCAGAGGAGCAGGGCGACTTCGACTTCGAGAACAACACAACTCACGAGTTCGTATTCGAGTATGGCGTGGCTCCAAAGTATGAGGTAGTACTCACTGCAAAGGATAAGATTACCTACCACAAGATCAAGATTGACAAGAAGATGCACGAGTCATTCCTCGACAACTACCTCCGCCGCTACGGTTCGTTGAAGGATGTAGATAAGGTGAAGAAGGACGAGGCTCTCAATGTAACCCTCGACAATGGCGATATGCGTATCGAGGAGGCTTATGTTGGTCTTATCTCGATGTCTGACGAGGAGCGCAAGCCTTTCATCGGCAAGAAGGTAGGCTACAAGACCGAGGTTAATATCAACGAGTTGTACAAGAGCGAGAAGCAGCGTGCTTCGATTCTCGGTGTTAAGGAGGAGGAGTTGGAGGGTATCAACCCTAACTTCTCGTTGGAGATTACCAAGATTCGCCAGTTCGCTAACCCAGAGTTGAACGAGGAGTTCTTCAAGATGGCATTCCCAGAGGGTAATGTTACCAACGAGGAGCAGCTCAACGCATATATTGACGAGCAGATTGCTTCGGAGTTGAAGCGTGAGAGCGACTACCTCTTCACTTTCGCAGTTCGTGACTTCCTCATTGAGAAGGCTAATCTCGCAATGCCAACCGAGTTTATGAAGCGTTGGCTCTACACTATCAACGAGGGTAAGTTCTCGATGGAGGATATCGAGAAGGACTTCGAGTCGTTCCTCAAAATGTTCACTTGGAACTATATCCAGCGTCAGGTAATCACCGCAGAGGAGATTAAGGTGTCGGCAGACGAGGCTAAGGCTGAGGCTAAGTCTTTGGCTGCTGCTCAGTTCGCACAGTACGGTATGCCTAACGCACCAGAGGAGATGCTCGAAAACTTCTCGAAGAACATTCTCGACAACAAGGAGCAGAACCAGAAGATCTACGAGAAACTCTACGAGCAGAAGGTTGTTGAGTCTGTAAAGGCTAAGGTTAAGGTTACCGAGAAGGCTGTGTCGGCAGAGGAGTTCGCAGAACTCGCTAAGAACTTGTAAGAAAAGCCGTCTAAAAGGGTGATTTCTGCGTTACGCTCATTTTTCAAATGCTCACATACGCTCAGTATGCTCCGCTTTGAAAAATTCGCAAGCCTTGAAATCCCTCCTTTTATACAACTTTTGGGTAATAGTAACACCTAATAAAACGAAAACTCTGCAAGTTGGCGCAAGACTTGCAGAGTTTTTAATCTTCGTAAAACAAACAAAAGGCTAATGGCTACCGCTGCGATCAAGCCGAGTGCAGAGACTGCTTGCAGACTATGCAGAGGCGGAGCAGTGAAGACCGAAGGTCAATGGCCAATAGCTAATGGCTATAAAACTATGAAAGAATTTGAAAAGTTTGCAATGGGGCATTGCGGTATCTCATCGTTGCGCCTTCACGACTATAAGGCTATACAGTCGGCATATATCAACCCGATGATTTTGGAGGAGCGACAGTTGAATGTTACTCAACTCGATGTATTTAGCCGTCTGATGATGGATCGTATTCTCTTCCTTGGTGCGCCCGTAACTGACGATGTTGCAAATATCATTCAGGCGCAACTCCTCTTCTTGGAGTCGGCAGACCCGATGAAGGATATCCAACTCTATATCAACTCGCCAGGTGGTAGTGTGTCGGCAGGTCTTGGCATTTACGATACTATGCAACTCGTAAATTGCGATGTTGCAACCATCTGTACCGGTATGGCAGCCTCGATGGGGGCGGTGCTTTTGACCGCAGGTGCATCGGGTAAGCGTCAGGCGTTGCCACACTCACGCATTATGATTCATCAGCCACTCGGAGGTGTGCAGGGACAGGCAAGTGATATCGAGATTACTGCTCGTGAGATTGCTCGCACCAAGCGTGAGTTGTACGAGATTTTGTCGGAGCATTCGGGCAAGAGCGTAGCGGAGATTGAGCACGATGCCGACCGTGATTATTGGCTCTCGGCAGAGGAGGCAAAGGAGTATGGCTTGATTGATAGTGTCCTCACAAAACATACAAAGTAGTTATGGCACAAAAAGGGGGAAATAAGGGCGGACAACGCCGTGAAGATTGTTGCTCGTTCTGCGGTCGTAGTCGCAACGAGGTAGATATAATGTTCCAGGGCACTGATGGTGCAAATATCTGCGGTGCCTGCATCGAGGTTGGACACAAGTCGCTCTCGGAGGCAGGTTTGGCTATCGCTTCGCCAAAGGCAAAACAGCAAAAGGCGGAGGTTTCGATGAATGATGTTCCGAAGCCTAAGGAGATAAAGGAGTTTCTCGATAACTATGTTATCGGTCAGGACGAGGCAAAGCGTGCTATCGCAGTAGCGGTTTATAATCACTACAAGCGACTTTCGGTGAAGCAAGGTAGCGAAGATGTCGAGTTGGATAAGTCGAATATCGTACTTGTAGGCCCTACGGGTACGGGAAAGACCTTGATTGCCCGCACTATTGCTCGTCTGTTGAAGGTGCCATTTACGATTGTCGATGCTACGGTCTTGACACAAGCGGGATATGTCGGCGAAGATGTGGAGAGTATCCTCTCTCGCCTATTGCAGGCGGCAGACTACGATGCAAAAGCAGCGGAAAAGGGTATTGTATTTATTGATGAGATTGACAAGATTGCTCGCAAGGGCGACAACCCAAGCATCACCCGTGATGTTTCGGGCGAGGGTGTTCAGCAGGCATTGCTTAAAATTTTGGAGGGAACTATCGTAAATGTTCCGCCACAGGGTGGTCGTAAGCACCCCGAGCAGGCGTTTGTGCAGGTAAATACCAAGAATATATTGTTCATCTGTGGAGGTGCATTCGATGGTATCGAAAGACGCATCGCACAGCGACTGAATACCCGAGCAATGGGTTATGGACGAGTTGATACCGAGAGTATTGACCGTGAGAATATGTTGAAATATGTGCAACCACAGGATATTCGCTCGTTTGGTTTGATACCTGAGTTGGTGGGTCGTCTGCCGGTGCTGACACACCTCGAACCACTCTCTCGTGAGGCTTTGCGAAATATCCTTACCGAGCCGAAAAACGCCATTGTGAGCCAATACAAGGCGATGTTGAAGATGGACGGCGTGGAGTTGGAGTTTGCGCCCGAGGCATTGGAGTATATCGTGGATAAGGCGGTAGAGTTCAAACTTGGCGCACGAGGTCTGCGCTCAATCTGCGAGGCTGTGATGAAGGAACTGATGTACGAGGCTCCATCTTCGGAGAAGAAGCGCGTTGTGGTAACTCGCGATTACGCCGAGAAACAGATTAGTCATACATTGCGTGAAGCGATTTAGTTTGATAGTTTAGAGATTGCCGAGTGAAAATTTTGCTCGGCTTTTTTGTTGAAAATAATTTGCCGAGAAGAAAATTTTTGCTAAATTTGTGGTTAGGAAATAAAATGTAAAAAACAAATATAATTATGGCAACTAATTCAAATTTGAAGAGAGCTGCGGATAATATCCGTATCCTCGCAGCCTCTATGGTGGAGAAGGCAAAGTCGGGACACCCTGGTGGCGCAATGGGTGGAGCCGATTTCGTAAGCGTGTTGTTTGCGGAGTTTTTGCGCTACGACCCCGACAATATGCTCTATCCTTATCGCGATAGATTCTTCCTTGACCCCGGACATATGTCGCCAATGCTCTATTCGACATTGGCTCTTGCCGGTCACTACTCGATGGAGGACTTGCAGCAGTTCCGCCAGTGGGGCAGTATAACTCCCGGACACCCAGAAGTTGATTTCTTGCGAGGTGTGGAGAACACATCGGGACCTCTCGGTCAGGGACACGCAATGGGACTCGGTGCTGCTATTGCCGAACGATTTATGGTTGCTCGTTTTGGTGAGTGGCAGGCTCACAAGACCTATATCTACATCTCTGACGGTGCTGTTCAAGAGGAGGTGTCGCAGGGCGTAGGTCGTATTGCGGGCGACCTTGGCTTGTCGAATATCATAATGTACTACGACTCGAACAATGTTCAACTCTCGACCAAGGTTGATGAGGTCGATAAGGAGGATGTTGCAGCGAAGTATCGTGCTTGGGGTTGGCAGGTTTTGGAGATTGACGGTCACAATATCGACCAAATTCGCGAGGCTTTGACTACCGCAAACGCTTCGACCGAGAATCCTACTCTTATCATTGGTCATACCGTAATGGGTAAGGGCTTGGTAACGGCTGAGGGTGAGTCGTTTGAGGATAAGGTTTCGACTCACGGACAGCCTGTATCGGCTGCCGGAGCGAGCCCGGAGGCTACTATCAAGAATCTCGGTGGCGATATTGAAAATCCGTTCCAGATCTTCCCGGAGGTGGCAGAGCTCTTTGCAACTCGTGCCGAGGCTTTGCGTCAGGAGATGGTTGAGCGCAAGAAGATTGAGGCAGAGTGGCGTCACGCCAACCCTGCATTGGCAATCAAACTCGACACTTTCCTTTCGGGCAAATTGCCGGAGATAGACTATCGTTCGATTGGTATTAAATCCGGTTCTGCAACCCGTGCAGCCTCGTCTGCCGTGTTGGGCGTATATGCCGAGCAGGTTGAGAATATGGTGGTATCGTCTGCCGATTTGAGCAACTCGGATAAGACCGACGGCTTCTTGAAAAAGACTCACGCCTTCAAGCGTGGCGACTTCTCGGGTAAGTTCTTCCAGGCGGGAGTTTCGGAGTTTACGATGGCGTGTGTGATGAATGGTATGGCATTGCACGGCGGTATCATTCCTGCATGCGGTACATTCTTTGTATTCTCTGACTATATGAAGCCTGTAATCCGTATGTCGGCTTTGATGGGCTTACATGTGATATATGTATGGTCGCACGACTCGTTCCGTGTGGGCGAGGATGGACCTACCCACCAGCCAATCGAGCAGGAGGCACAGATTCGTTTGATGGAGCACCTCCACAACCACAAGGGCGAGCGCTCGATGGTTGTGTTGCGCCCAGCAGATGCCGAGGAGGCTGTTGCGGCGTGGAAGATAGCCCTCGAAGAGCATCGTCCTGTCGGCTTAATCTTCTCTCGTCAGGATATTAAATCGTTGCCAAGTCACACTAATCGTATCGACGAGGCTATGCAGGCTTACAAGGGAGCCTATGTAGTTCTCGACTCGGCAAATCCGGAGGTTGTATTGGTTGCTTCGGGCTCGGAGGTTTCGACCTTGGTTGCAGGTGCTGAGAAACTTATCGAGGAGGGTATTGCAGTGCGTGTAGTAAGTGTTCCAAGCGAAGGCTTATTCCGCGACCAGCCTAAGTCGTATCAGGATAGTGTGTTGCCACAAGGTGTGTTGCGCTATGGTATGACCTCGGGATTGCCTGTGACTTTGCTCGGCTTGGTCGGCTCACTCGATAATATTCACGGACTCGACCACTTTGGTCATTCGGCTCCGTTCAAGGTGCTTGACGAGAAGTTTGGCTACAATGGCGAAACCGTCTATAACGAGGTTAAGAAACTTTTAGGCAAGTAGCCCAAATAGAATGCAAGAGGAGGGGGATTTCGTTGCGAAGTTCCCCTCTCTTTTTTGCGGTTATTACAAAAATTATTAAATTTGTAACATTAAAACCAAAAAACAGACTACTATGAAGAGAATTATTTTGTTGGTAAGTGCTGTGTTTGTGGCACTATCTGCTTCGGCTCAGTATTATCAAGACGCTGCAAATAAGGAGATGTTGCATATCCGTCAGCCACGCACTGCTGCGCGTACGGAGTTTATAGCACCGAGTGTGGATGGTTATACCGCCTATAAAGCCGACCTTCACACTCACACCATCTTTTCCGATGGTCATCTGACGATGGATGCTCGTCTGCGCGAGGCGTGGCAGAATGGTTTGGATGTTATGGCAGTAACCGAGCACCTCGAATATCGCAAGCACGAGAAGATGATGGTGGAGTACCTCGGAAACTATATGCCAAAGGGTACAGAGGCGAAGGCTTACTCCTTCGTGTCAAAAAATGAGCCTGCCAAGGGCGAGATTATGGTCGATTTGAACTACCCTGTCGAACTTGCCAAGAAGATAGCACCTGACTTTGATATAACAATCATTCCGGGTATAGAGATTACTCGCAAACCAGGTGGGTTGTATAGCCACTTCAATGCTCTCTTTACGACGGATAACAACACTATCTACGACCCCGATGCGATGCAGTCGTTGTGCAACGCCAAGGCGCAGGGTGCGCTCATCATGCACAATCACCCGGGCTGGACTCGCAAGGATATGACTCCGAGCAAGTTCGATAAGGAGGCATACAAAGCGGGTTTGATTGATGGCATCGAGGTTGTAAATGGCGTAGAGTTCTATCCGAAAGCTATCACTCGTGCCCAGAAGTACAACTTTTTCCTCTCGGCTAACACTGATGTACACTATCCTATTGCAGAGCGTTATGGCGATGAGTTCCGTAATATGACACTCATCTTTGCGAAGGATAAGTCGTTGGCATCGTTGCGCGAGGCAATCGAGGCTCGTCGCACCTTGGCTTACTCGTTTGGTACTCTCGTAGGTAGCGAGGAGTTGTTGCGTAAGTTCTTCTTGGCATCGGTTTCGATGCGTCGCATCGCCGACAATGCCAAGGGGCGCAAGCAGTTCATCCTCACCAATAATAGTTCGGTGAAGTGGATTATTGCTCGCGAAGGATCGCGTACCGAAGAGTTGGCGGCACACTCCTCGATTATTATTGTCGAGAGCAAGTCGAAGGATAACACTATGACTCTGCTCAATACTTGGTATGGCGAGGAGGATCATCTCGCAATAGACCTTTTGGGCGAGCATAAGTAATACATTTGCGCTTTTTGTTATTAGTTTTCCGCTTTTAACTCGCGCTTCCCACTTTTTTTGTATCTTTGCCCTTGAAAGCTAAGAGAAAAAGTGAAAATTATGAATAGTGTTTGGGACTTCATTAAACAAAATATATTTACGATAATTATTATCGTGACACTGATTGTCGCGATGCCTTGGTTGGGTTATCTGTTTATGATACCTCTCGTTATAATTGTTCTTTTTGGAGCAATCTTGGCGTGGAAGGTGCATAAACTGCGTAGCCAGATTTACAACGAAGCGCAGCGTCAGCAGGGCGAACAGCAACAGCAGGGTTGGTGGCATCGCACCCATAGCCGTAACGAGGGCGATGTTACGATTGTGCAGACCGAACAGACCGAGCAGCGCGTGAATGACGAGGTTGGCGAGTATGTCGATTTCAAGGAGATTAAAGAGGATAAATCCAAATAGTAACCACTGATCTGTTAGGTCGCAAAGTGGAGGAGAAGGAATGAAGATTATAAGAAACTTTTTTGGTTCAATAGGTCGATATATGATGCTTATGGGCAAGGTGTTCTCTCGCCCAGAGAAGATGAGCATCTACTATCGCCGTACAATTAACGAGATTGAGGCTCTTGGTATCAACTCGATACCGTTGGTAGCGATTATTTCCATCTTTATCGGCGCAGTTATCACGCTGCAAATGGCCCTCACATTGGAGTCGCCATTTATTCCGAAATTTATGATTGGCTATGCCACTCGCGAAACCATGTTCTTGGAGTTCTCATCTACGGTTGTGGCAATTATTTTGGCTGGAAAGGTTGGCTCGAATATCGCTTCGGAAATAGGCACAATGCGTATCACCGAGCAGATTGATGCCCTGGAAATTATGGGCGTAAATTCAGCTTCGTATCTGATTATGCCCAAGATTATAGCAACTATGTTTTCGTTCCCTCTGCTGGCGTTGTTCAGTATGATGATTGGAACGGTCGGAGGATATATTATAGCAATGACAGGTGTTGTTTTGCCATCGGAGTATATAGAGGGTTTGCACTACTGCTTTGTTAGTGGCGAGATAACATATTCGTTGATTAAGATGGCGATATTCGCCTTTCTTGTAACCTCTATTTCGGCATTCTTTGGCTATCACGCCGCAGGCAACTCGTTGGAAGTAGGTCGTGCTTCGACTCGTGCCGTGGTGGCAAGCTCGATTGCTATTATGATTTCCAACCTCATCATTACTCAGCTAATGAGAGGATAGTAAGACTAAAAGAGTATGATTAAAGGAGAACATATATATAAATCTTTCGATGGTCGTACCATCTTGGAGGATATTTCGGTAGAGTTCGAATCGGGAAAGACCAACCTCATCATTGGTCGTAGTGGCTCGGGTAAAACGGTGTTGCTAAAAACCTTGGTGGGACTGCACGAGCCTGATAGTGGCTCTATCTTCTACGACGAAAAGAACTATACGGCTCTCTCTTTTGATGAGCGCAAGGCGGTGCGTCGTGAGCTCGGTATGATTTTCCAGGGCGGAGCACTGCTTGACTCCTCGACCGTATATGAGAATGTGCGACTTCCTCTCGATATGTTTACCAACAAGACATCTGCCGAGAAGGATAGGCGTGTGAAGGAGTGCTTGGAGCGTGTGGAACTCTCCCATGCAGGCCATCTCTATCCGTCAGAACTTTCGGGAGGTATGATTAAGCGTGCTGCTATTGCACGAGCAATAGTGCTCAATCCAAAATACCTCTTCTGCGATGAGCCAAACTCCGGACTCGACCCACAGACATCAATCGTGATTGATAACCTCATCCACTCTATTACCGTAGAGTACAATATCACTACCATTATTAACACCCACGATATGAACTCCGTGATGGAGATTGGCGACAAAATCGTCTATATCCATCAAGGCAAAAAGTGGTGGGAAGGTACCAAAAATGATATTCTCTCCGCCGACAACAAGGAGCTCAATGATTTTGTGTTTGCGTCGGCTATGGCAAAACGCGCAAAACAATCGTTATAAAATTGTTTTATGCGGCATCTGCTGCGTTAAACTTCGATAGCCGAGTTGCTCACATACGCCCAAGTATGCTGCGCACTCGGCTTCTTGTTTGCCTTGCATCTATCCACCTAAAAGCAATTTTCTATTCGATTTTCTAATCGATTTTACACGAGTTTGAGATGCTCCATACGCTTTATCTTGCGCATTTGCCACACAAAGAGGATGAATGCCAGCAGGATAGAGGCACTATCCGCAATTGGCATCGAAATCCATACGCCATAAGCACCGAGCGTACGAGGGAGTGTCCAGAGAAGGGGCAAGAGAAAGAGTAGTTGTCGTGTCAGCGACATAAAGATTGCCAACGGAGCCTTGCCGATATATTGGAAGAAGCCTCCGACAACAACCTGAAAACCTACGAGAGGAAAGATGGTTAGGATAATGCGCATACCTTGTGCCGCCGCATCGACCATAAGTTGTTCGTTGCCACCCTTTGATGAATCCACGAAGGCGCGGGCAATAATTTCAGGGATAGTTTCGCCAAGGATAAAGCCGAGCGTTGCGATGGTTACACCGCAACCAATAGTCATAAATACAGCCTTGCGAACTCGGGCAAAGTTCTTTGCGCCGTAGTTGTATCCCACGATGGGTTGCATGCCTTGATTTAAGCCCTGCACAAGCATAATGAAGAGCAATGCTACACGATTGACAATGCCATAGGCGCCGACATACAAATCGGCTGCACCTTGTTCACGAGCTACAATGTCGTGTATGCCATTGCCACCATATTGCAACATTGCCGTATTGACAAATGCGGCAACCATAGAGGCGCAGATATTCATCAGAAATGGCGCAAGACCAATGGATAGGATATTGCCCACAATCTTTGGGTCGAAGTGGAATGCCTCGCGCTTGAATCGCAGGAACGAACTCTTCGAGCAGAAGTGCGACAACGCAAGCAGAAAACAGATAAACTGCGAGATAACCGTCGCTGCTGCCGAGCCTTGTATTCCCCAATGGAATACAAAGATAAAGAGGGGATTGAGAACAAGATTTATCGCTACCGAGGTGAGCATTATCGCCATCGATTTGCGAGGGTTGCCCGATGCACGAATCATCTCGTTCATGCCGAGATAGAGGTGCTGAGTGATGTTGCCATAGAGGATAATGCGCATAAACTCTCGGGCATACTCCAAAGTCTCCTCCGAGGCACGACCTCCGCTGAACAACAATAAAATCTCGTCAAGGAAGGTGAGCATCAACACCATAATCGACAATCCGATAACGATATTGAGGAGTACGGCATTGCACAAAGTCTTCTCGGCTGCTCTTTTGTTTCCCTCGCCCAGGCGGAGTGAAATTCGAGCCGCAGCACCCACGCCTACCATTGCGCCGAATGCCGCACCGATATTCATAATTGGCATCGTGATTGCCATACCCGCAATGGCGGCACCACCAACACCATGCCCCACAAAGGCACTATCAATAAGGTGATATAGCGATGACGAAGCCATCGCTATAATCGCCGGCATTGCGTAATTAAAGAGCAATTTGCCGATATTGTCCGTGCCCAATGATAGGGTTTTACTCACCTTAGTATGCTTTTACTGTTTTTTGTTTTTCTTCTCGCACTTGAATATTGGGTTCTTCTCGACAGAAGGCTCTACACTTGTATCTACGCCACCACCCAAAGCACGGTAGAGGTTGATAACACCCTGAATGCCCTCGAAACGGTCCGAAACCTGTAACAAACGAGCCGAAAGCAATGACTGTTGGGCGGTCAAAACCTCCAAGTAGGTAGCCTCCGAGTGGCTCATCAACTGACGAGTGCTATATACCGAGCTCTCCAATGTCTCAATCTGGCGAATGCGCAAGTTGGTTTTGCTACGCGCGGCACGACACTGCGCCAATGCTGTATTGACCTCGCTACCCGCCTCCAATAACTTATGCTCAAATTCGAGCACGGCTTCGCGCTGTTGCGACTGTGCAATCTTGTAGTTTGCACGATTTGCACCGGCATTGAAGATTGGTTGCACCAACTTTGCCACAAACGAGAGTAACCAAGTTGCCGGACCACCCTTGAATGCTCCTTCGCCTGTAAGCGTGAGCGAAGGGTATAGGTTTGCGTGGGCGATATTGGTGTTGTGGAAAGCAATGCGGAGATTATACTCTGCTTGCTGAACATCGGGACGACGCGAGAGTAACTGAGCCGGTACTCCTACGAATAGTTCCTGCTTGAAATCGACACCATTCAACTCGCTACGAGGGAAATCCTGTGGAGTAACACCAAGCAACAATGCCAATGAATTTTGAGCCTGTGCCAAACTATATTCCAAGTCGTATAACGAAGCGTCAATCGAGCAACTATTCGCTTCGGTGCGCGAGATAGAAGCCTCGTTGGTCATACCCGCCTCCTTCATAGCCTTCATCGTTCGGACATTCTCCTTCCACGAAGCCGAAGTTGAACGAGAGATGCGAAGTTGCGCATCGAGCATCAAAAGAGTGTAGTAGTTGTTTGCAATAGCCGCTACAAGGGCGGTCTGAACGCTACGACGATATAGACGGTTGTACTCCAATGCCGCCTCGGCTTTACGCTTGGCATTGATGTTACGAGCCAAGATGTCAATCTCCCAACTCGCCTTTACAGGCAAGGTGTAGGCAAACGAAGAACCCACGCCTGCGCCAATCTGCGGCTCAAATCCGAACGAAGGGATGAAAGCTAATTTTGCTGATTGCAAAGCCAGCTCCGACTGCGAAACACGCTCAGCGGCAAGACGCATATCAATATTGTTTTTCAATCCCTGCTCGATATAGCCTTGTAGGTATTTATCGGTGAAGAATTCTCGCCACGAGATGTCTGCCATTGTGGTAGTATCAGCCTTCTCGATGTTGCCATAGAGGTTCTTGGTCGAAATCTCCTCGGGACGACTATATTTCTTGTATATGGAGCAACTTGTCAAGAGAGTTGCTATACCCAATATTAAGAGAATCTTTTTCATTACTCTTTCTCCTCGTTAGTGTTAGTTTCTTTCGCTTTAATTGGTTTGATCTTCTCTTGTAACCACTGGAATATGATGAAGAGAGCCGGCAATATGAACAAAAGTGCCAAGGTTCCGATGACCATACCTCCTACGACACCCGAACCAATGGTGTTGTTTCCGTTGGCACCTACACCCGTAGAGAACATCAACGGAATCATACCGATAACCATTGTCAAGACAGTCATAAGGATAGGACGGAAACGCTCCTTCGTTGCTGCGTATGTTGCCATTGCAATCGACATACCCTGCTCGCGCTTCTCGCTCGCAAACTCGGTAATCAGAATCGCTGTCTTCGACAACAATCCGATAAGCATAATCAAACCAGTTTGCAAGTAGATGTTGTTCTCTACACCCATCATTCGAGCAAAGAGGAACGAGCCCATCAAACCAAACGGAACGGAGAGAATTACCGCCAACGGAATCATATAGCTCTCGTACAGACCAGCCAAGATGAGGTAGATGAGCAAGATACAGATACCGAAGATGATGGCTGTATTGTTGCTGCTCGACTGCTCCTCACGGGCAATACCTGCGTAGTCGTAGCCATATCCCACAGGTAAAACCTCTTTCGCAACCTCTGCCACAGCCTGCAACGCCTCACCCGATGAACGACCCTCGGCAGCACGACCAGCAACACTGATTGCAGGGAACATATTGAATCGCTGCATACGCTCCGGAGCATATATACGCTCGATGGTTACGAACTGGCCGATTGGAGCCATCTCCTCGCCAATGCGAACAAAGATATTGTTCAACGAGTGCTTGTCGGTACGGTGGTCAGGGTGTGCCTGAATACGCACTTGATAGAGTTTGGTAAATTTGTTGAAACGGGTAGACATTGTACCTCCGTAGTAGCCGCTCAATACCTGCAAGACCTCCTTTGTTGAGGTTCCTGCTCGCTTACACTTTACCGCATCTACCGAGATTTGGTACTGTGGGAAGTGAGGCTTAAATGCAGTATATACCGAGCCAATCTCAGGACGCTCCTTCAAGCCGTTAATCAGGTTCATAGTTACATCGTACAAATCCTCGATGGTACCACCCTTACGGTCCTGCAAGTAGAGGGTAAATCCTCCCGCTGCACCGAAGCCCGGAATCATCGCTGGGGTAGAGGTTGTAACGGTACCCTCGTTAAACTTGCTTGCATACTCCTTGATGCGCTCTTGTATAGCCTCCACACTATGCTCCTTGCCCTTACGCTCGTTCCAATGTTTGAGTCGGAAGTTGAAGCTACCATACGAAGGACCTGTTGCATCGCCACTACCTGCCAACTTACTGTATGCACGCACCTCCTCCATATCTTTAAGGATGTCGTTGTCGATACGATCGAGAATCTTCTTGGTCTGCAACAACGAGGTTCCCGGAGGGGTGGTAATCTTCATATTGATGGTACCCATATCCTCACGAGGCACCAAACCTGTCTTGGTAGTGGTCATAAAGTAGTAGAGCAAACCACAAGAGGCAACCAACAAGAGCAACGCCAACCAACGATGACGCAAGAAGAAGGTTACGCCACGCAAATATCTTCTACGAACAGCCTCGAACGATGAGTCCATTGCCATGCCGATACGGCGAGCGAACGAAACATTAGTGTCGTTGCCGTGCTCGTCTTTTGGTCGAAGCAATATTGCACACAATGCCGGCGAGAGGGTCAAGGCATTCAACGCCGATATACCTACCGCTACCGCCATCGTAATACCGAACTGTGTGTAGAAGACACCCGAAGTACCGCCCATAAACGAAGTCGGAATAAATACCGCCATAAACACGAGCGTACAGGTGATAATTGCTGATGTAATACCATCCATTGCATCGATTGTTGCCTTATATGGCGACTTGTAGCCTGCGTCGAACTTGGTATGCACCGCCTCTACCACGATAATCGCATCATCCACAACCACACCAATCGAGAGCACCAATGCAAACAAGGTGAGGAGGTTGATACTGAAATCGAAGAAGAAGAGGAACATAAATGTTCCGACAATCGATACGAGGGTGGCAATGAGTGGAATCATTGTCGAGCGGAAGTCACGCAAGAAGAGGAACACCACGAGTGTTACCAATACGATAGCCTCCAAGAGGGTGCGCACCACATTGTAGATAGAGGCGTAGAGGAAGTCGTTGGTACTCTCCAAGATAACCATCTCCATATCAACAGGGAAGTCCTCCTTTGCCTGTTCGAG